>JBDTEH010000174.1:0-17314 GCA_039922635.1 Kofleriaceae bacterium
CGCGAGTCGCGAGCCGCGAGCCGCGAAGGCACGACGTCAACGCGAGGATCGCCGCGGGCGCGAAGGAGCGGATGGGGTTCGGCACGCGACTGTGGTTAGGCAAGCCGCCGCGCGCCTGCACGTATCCGATGTGTGTGCGCGCGGGCGCCGGCGGTTCTTCGACAGTCGCGCGCCGGACGCCCAGCCGCGACGCAGCCCGCGGCGACCTCGCGTGTTCGCGGTCTTCCGATCCGAGTCGCGAGGGACGCGGCCGTTGCGGCCGGTGCGGAGGGCGCGACGTCCACGCGATACGTGCTATTGCTCCCGGCATGCGCTGGGTCGTCCTCGCCGCGTTGGCCGGGTGTTCCGGCAAGTCGCATGCACCGGTCCCCGCGCCGGTGCCGATGGACGCGCGGGCGCAGCAACCCCTCGGGGTGACGGGCGCTCCGCTCGAGCCCACGCGCGACGATCAGCCCCGCCCACCCGCGAGCAACCGGCCCTCGCATCCGATCGACGTGATCCTGCGGTCGACGCCGAATGGCGCCGAGGCCGCGGTCGACGGTCTCCCGCTCGGTCCGACCCCCGCATACTGGAATGGCACCGCCGACGGTCACGAGCACGAGTTCACGTTCGTGTTGCCGGGCCACGCGGTCGCGCGCTATCGCTTCGTGCCGATCACGAGCGGCGTGATCCACGCGCGGCTCGAGCGCGTGCCGGCCGACGAGGTCGACACCAGGGTACCGGTCGCGGATCCGACGCCGGGGATCCCGAAGCTGCCGCCGGTGCCACCGGTGAGGGTGGAAGCGCCCGCGCCGCTCGCTCCGGCCGCCCCGGATGCCGGCGGCGAGCTGTCGGGCGCCGGCCCCCAGCCGTAGGGCCGCCGAATGGTTGCGTCCACCTGAGTGGGGACGCGACAATGGGACGTTGGCACGGCGCGTCCGCCCCAAAGTTGGTTTCGTGCTGTCGGGCGGTGGCTCGCGCGGCGCGTACGAAGCCGGGATCATTCACTACATCCGGACCGATCTGGCCAAGCAGCTCGGCCGCCACGTCGCGATCGACATCGTCACCGGGACCAGCGTCGGCGCGATCAACGCCGCGTTCCTCGCGGCGACGATGTCCGATCCTGGGACGCAGGCCGAGCAGATCGTCAGCGCGTGGCGCTCGCTGCGCATCGAGCAGCTGATCGGACTCCATGCCGGTGACCTGTGGCGAGGCGCGAAGCTGATCTTCGGTAGCGACCCGCCACCACCGCCGCCCGGGAGCTTCCGCTACGGTGGCCTGCTCGACACCAGCGGCCTCGAGCGGTTCGTGATCCGCACGATCCCGTGGCGCGGCATCGAGCGATCGCTGCGCGGTGGCCACCTCCACGCGCTGTCGGTCTCGGCCACGCACGTCGGCACCGGCCACACGGTGGTGTTCTTGTCGAGCGCCGAGCCGGTGCCACGCGAATGGAGCCGCGACCCGTTCGTCCGCCACCGCGCCGCGCGGATCGGCCCGCGCCACGTGCTCGCCTCCGCCGCGATCCCGATGCTGTTCCCGGCCGTCAAGATCGGCGACGAGTACTTCACCGACGGCGGGCTGCGCCAGAACACGCCGATGTCGCCGGCGATCCGGCTCGGCGCGGATCGCCTGCTGCTGGTCTCGCTCAAGCACGTCGCGCCCGAGCCGAAGGCGCTCCAGCAGGAACGGACCGAGGCGTACCCCAAGCCGCTGTTCCTCGCCGGCAAGGCGCTCAACGCGCTCCTCCTCGATCACACCGAGTACGACCTGATGCGGATGCAGCGGATCAACATGATCCTCGAGGCCGGCGCGGCGTCGTTCGGCGACAAGTTCGAGGAGATCATGAACCACGAGCTCGTGCGGCTGCGCGGTGCACCGCTGCGCCGGATCCACGCGACGCACATCCGACCGTCCGAGGATATCGGAGCGATCGCCGCCGCGTTCGTGCGCGCCGGTCGGGTCAAGGTGACCGGCCGGATCGCGCGCCGCGTGCTCAAGCAGCTGACCGCGGGCGAGGCCGCGCACGAGAACGATCTGTTGTCCTATCTGTTGTTCGACGGCGACTATTGCGCCGAGCTGATCGAGCTCGGCCGCCGCGACGCCGCGAAGAAGGCCGACGAGCTCGCCGCGCTGTTCGATCCGGATGGTCAGACCGAGACAGATCTGCCGACGGCCCAGGGCGACAGCTAGCCGATCGCCCCGGGGGCATGTCATGGTCCCGGCCATGAAACGCATGCTCTCGCTGTGCGCCGTCACGCTGTTCGCGTGCGGTGGCTCGAAGCCGCAAACCCCCACCCAGCCGGCGCCGCCGGTCGGTGACACGACCGCGGTCGTCGCGCCGACGGCCAAGCCTCCGGTCAGTCCAGAGGATCAGCCGCTGGCGCTCGCGCCCGATCTGACCAAGGGCGTGCTGCCGAACGGCCTGACCTACTACATCCGCAAGCACGGCAAGCCCGAGAAGCGGGTCCGGTTGTGGCTCGCGGTCAACGCCGGCGCCATGCTCGAGGACCCCGATCAGAACGGGCTCGCGCACTTCGACGAGCACATGTCGTTCAACGGGACCAAGCGGTTCCCGAAGCAGGACATCATCAACTACATCCAGAGCATCGGCATGCGGTTCGGCGCGGACCTCAACGCGTACACCGACCAGAGCGAGACCGTGTACCAGCTCGAGGTCCCGGCCGAGCCGGCGATGATCGGCAAGGGGCTCGACATCCTGCGCGACTGGGCCGGCGACGCGACGTACGACGACAAGGAGGTCAAGTCCGAGAGCGGTGTCGTGCTCGAGGAGTGGCGGCTCGGGCGCGGCGCGGATGCGCGGCTCGAGGACAAGCACAACAAGATCCTGCTGGAGGGCACGCGGTGGGCCGACCGCAACGTGATCGGCGATCCCGAGATCCTCAAGAAGCACGATCGCGCCGCGCTGTACCGCTATTACAAGGACTGGTACCGCCCCGACAACATGGCGGTGATCGTCGTCGGCGACGTCGATCCGAAGACCGTCGAGACCGAGATCACGTCGCGGTTCGGGGATCTGAAGAACCCGGCGAAGGAGCGCGCGAAGGTGGTCGGCGGGCTGCCCAAGGCGGCGGGCACGCGGATCTCGATCGAGAGCGACAAGGAGCTGCCGAGCGCCGAGATCGTGATCCACAACTACGTGCCGGCGCGGCCCAAGGCCTCGCTGCACGACCTGCGGCGGATCGTGACCGAGGAGCTCTATCGCCAGGTCATCAACGAGCGGTTTGCGGCGCTACGCCGGCGGCCCGACGCAGCGTTCCTCAACGCGTTCTCGGGCATGACCAGCACGAACCGCGAGACCGACGACTTCTTGCGCGCGGCGACCGTCAAGAACGGCAAGCTCGAGGACGCGCTGCGCGCCCTGTTGACCGAGACCGTCCGGATCGATCGCCACGGCATCACCAAGCCCGAGGTCGAGCGCGCCAAGATCGTGCTCGCCCACCAGTTCGATGAAAACGCCGAGCGCCACGCCACGCTCGATAGCCGGCTGATCGTGCAGGAGATCGTGCGCAACTTCCTGACCGGCGAGTTCATCGTCTCGCCCGAGACCGAGCGCGATCTGTCCAAGCAGATGCTCGCGCAGATCACGGCGGCGGACGTCAATGCCGATCTCAAGACGTTCGGCGACGCGGCCAACCGCGCGATCGAGATCTCGGTGCCGGAGACCCAGGCCAAGCCGACCGTCGCGCGAGTCGAGCAGATCATCGCCGAGGTCGAGAAGGCCGACATCCCGGCGTGGCAAGACAAGGCGATCCCGACCGCGCTGATGACGACGCCACCGAAGCCGGGCAAGATCGTCAAGGAGAAGGCGTTCGACAAGATCGGCGTCTACGAGTGGACGCTGTCGAACGGCGCCCACGTGATCCTCAAGCCGGCCGACTTCGAGAAAGATCAGGTCGGGTTCACGGGAGACTCGCCCGGCGGCACCGCGACCGTGAAGGACGCGGACTTCAACAACGCGCGGTTCGCGGCCTCGGTCGCGCAGGTCGGGGGCGTCGGCGACTACGACGCCGACACGCTGACCAAGATCCTCGCGGGCAAGACCGTCAGCGTCAACCCGGTGATCGGCGAGGTCACCGAAGGGCTCAACGGCTCGGCATCGACCAAGGATCTCGAGACCATGTTCCAGCTCGCGTACCTGCGGATGACGGCGCCGCGCAAGGACGAGGAGCAGTTCAAGGTGTGGCAGGCGAACAACGCGGAGCAGCTCGCGAACGAGGCGCGCTCGCCCGAGTTCCAGTTCTACAAGCAGTCCCAGGAGGCCGAGTACAAGGGCAACCTCCGGCGTGCGCTGCCCAGGCCCGAGGACTTCGCGAAGATCGATCTGGACAAGGCGCTCGCGTTCTACAAGGATCGCATGGGCGACGTCGCGGACTGGAACTTCGTGATCGTCGGTGACTTCGATCTCGCGAAGATCCGCCCGATGGTCGAGACCTACCTCGCGAGCCTGCCGAGCAAGGGCCGCCACGAGAAGGAGAAGGACCTCGGGATTCGCAAGGTCCGGGGCGTCGTCAAGAAGGTGTTCGATCTCGGCATCGAGCCGAAGGCGGCGGTGAAGCTCGACTTCCACGGCGACGAGACCTGGTCGATGGACAAGGAGCGCGACGTCTACGCGCTCGGCCAGGTGCTGTCGAACTACCTGCGCGAGGATCTGCGCGAGGACAAGGGCGGCGTCTACGGCGTCGGAGCGTTCGGGTACGTCGCGCGCTCGCCGCACCAGGAGCGGTCGTTCTCGATCCAGTTCGGCTGCGCGCCCGAGCGCGTCGACGAGCTGGTCAAGGCGACCCACGACGATCTCGCGGCGATGATGAAGAACGGCGTCGACGCCGAGCACCTCGACAAGATCAAGCAGATCTACACGCGCTCGCGCGAGACCGACCTGCGGACGAATCGGTTCTGGTCGCAGCGGCTGGTCCAGGCGTTCCGGTTCGGCGACGATCCGGACGACATCCCGAACACGTCGAAGATGCTCGCGCGCATGACCAGCGACAACATCAAGGCCAGCGCGAAGCGGTTCCTCGACCCGAAGTCGGTGTACGAGGCTGTGCGCATGCCCCAGGCGGCCGCGAAAAACTGAGTAATCGCCCGTACCGCCGGATATGCTGGTGCGGTGCGGGCGCTGTTGATCTTCCTCGCGGGCTGCGGCTTCGCGCCGCACGCCGGGACCCCGAGCACGGGCGACGGTGGCGGCGGCGACGGTGGCGATGCGGGTGGCGACATCGACGCGGCGCTGCCGACCGACGCGGTCCTGGGCGACGCGCCGCCGGCGTGCACGATGTGGCATCCGCAGCACTTCCAGCCGTGCACGCTCGGCTCGCCGTTGCCGATGATGGTGCTGGGCCCGGCGAGCAGCCCGTACACGTACGACACCACGACCGACGGCGGCGATCTCACCGACAAGAACGGCACGCTGCTCGCGCACTCCCCGATCACGATCATGCAGCCCGACGCCACGGTGGTCGCGATCTATTCGGTCGCGAAGTTCGCCGTGATGAGCGGAGCCGTGCTGAACGTGGTCGGCCCGAAGCCGTTGATCATCGCGTCGTGGGACAAGCTCGACGTGATGGGCGACCTCGACGCCGGCAGTCACACGACCGAGACCGATGCGACCGCGCACATCCAGCAGACGACGCAGCCAGGCGCGGGGAACGCGAGCTGTGGACCGGTGGCCGCGACGTCGACGGCGAGCGCGGCGAGCGCGGGCCAGGACGCGGTGCTGAGCGGCGGCTCGGGTGGCGGGGGCGGCGGTGCGTTCCACGGCAGCGGCGGCAACGGCGCCACCGGCGACCAGGCCTGCACCCCGCCGGCGACGTGCCCGCGCCTCGGCGGAATCGGCGGGACCGGCGCGCCCGGGATGCCGATCACGATCCGTGGTGGCTGCGGCGGTGCCGCGAGCGGCCAGGCCGGTCCGGGGGCGCAGAGCCCGGCGACCGCGACGACGATCGCGCGAGGTGGGCTCGGTGGCGGCGCGATCGAGCTCGCCGCGAAGGGCGACATCCACATCTCGGGGACCGTGCGGGCGGGCGGTGCAGCGGGTGCGGGCGCGCCGCAGGGCTCCGCGGTCGGCGGCGGCGGTGGCGGCGCGGGGGGCTACATCGGGTTCGACGGCCACATGGTCGCGCTGATGGGCACGATCGCCGCGAACGGCGGTGGTGGAGGGGGGAGCGCACCGTTCGCGAGCTTCGGTAACGGCGGCCAGGACGGCCAGCCGAGCCAGACCGCGGCGAATGGCGGCGCCGCGTACAGCGGTGGCGGGTGCGGGCTCGCGGGTGCGAAGGGCTCCTCGACGACGATCGACGGCGTCGCCGCGACGGGCAGTGATACGTGCGGCGGGGGTGGCGGCGGCGGCGGCGGCGGCTGGGTGATCGCCTGGGCGATGACGGTCACCGGCGCCGGCGTCGTGTCGCCGCAGCTGACCACGATCACGGTGCCGTAGCGCGCGGCTTCATCACGCCGAGCACGTAGTGCTTCGGATCGAAGAACCGCGTCGCGGCGGCCTGTACGTTCGCGCGGGTCGCGCGCGCGATCTCGGCGTTCGCGTCGGTGAGTGCGGTGAAGTCTTCGCCGCTCCAGTACGCCTCGTGGATCGCCTGGACCCACCACGCGTTGTCCTTGACGCTGGTCTCGTGCTCGCGGCGGACCTGTTCGCGCACCTTCGCGAGGTAGGGCTCGGCGATACCGTCCTTCGCGATCCGGGCGAGCTCCGCGACCACCGCGTGCTCCAGCTTGTCGACGTTGTGCGGATCGCAGCCGAACATGACCTCGAATTCACGGCGCGGGGTCGGCTCGCGCGCGAGCGCCGCGGTGACGGTGACGCCATAGACGCCACCGAGGTCCTCGCGCAGGACCTCGCGCAGCCGGATCTCGAGCACCTTGGTCAACACCTCGGCGTCGCGGGATCCGTCGAGCGACCACCGCGCGGGCGCGATCGACGTCAGCGACACGAAGCTCTTCGGCTCGGTGCCCGCGACGATCGTCCTCTCGATCGGGCCGCGCGCCCACTTCACGCCGATGTCTCTCCAGTGCGGAGGCTTGCCGGTCGCGGGCAGGCTCGCGAGGTAGGTCTCGACCAGCGGCGCGAGGGTCTTCGGCTCGACGTTGCCGACGAACACGAACGTGAACCCGCCGAAGTCAGAGAACCGCGAGCGGAACACCGCGAGCGCCTTGTCCGGATCGACCTGCGCGAGCTGGCGCTCGGTCTCGGGCCGGTGGCGAGGGTGGTTCGTGGTCTCGATCGCGGTCATCGCGTCCCAGAACTGCCCCTCGGGCGTGACCGCACGGTGCCTCACGAACTCGAGCTGATCGCGGCGCCAGGCCGCGAACGCCCGGGCGTCCTTGCGCGGCGCCGTCATCCGCAGGTAGGCGAGCTGCATCATGACCTCGAGATCGGCCGGTCGCGTCGTGCCGCCGACGACGTCCGCGAGCTCGCCGTAGCCGGCGCTGACCTCGGCGACCCGGCCCGACAGCACCTTGTCGAGCGCGATCGGATCGAGCTCGCCGGTGCCCATCGAGCTGATCAGACCGGAGAACCGGACCTGGGCATAGTCGGCGTTCGAGAGCACCGAGGTCCCGCCCGGCTCCCAGCCGTCGAACAGGATCTCGTCGTTCTTGAACCGGGTCGGCTTCACGATCACCTTCGCGCCGTTGGATAGCGTCCACACCGTCGCGTCGACCTTCGCGTCGTGGGTCACGGCGACGATCGAGCCCGGCGCCGGCACGTGCGCGAGCAGCGGCTGGTCGGCGCCGGCGTCGTGCCACGGCGTGACCGGAGCGCGCTGCGCGGTCGCGAAGATGCTGCGGATCTCGGCCTCGCTCGGCAGCTGCGAGCTCGCCGGACCCGACATCGCGATCACGCGACCCTGGTCGTGCGCCCACGCCTGCGCGAGGTGATCGAGCTCGGCGAGCGTGATCGTCGGCAGGAGCTCGCGGGTGTAGGCGAGCTCGACCACGCGGCCGCCCATCTGCTCGCCGGTGAAGAAGTTGCGGGTGATCTCGTCGGCGAGCTCCGGGTCGGGGACCTTGTCCCACTCGAGCGCGTCCTTCTCCGCCTCGGCCAGCACGCGGCGGCGGGCGCGGTCGAGCTCGCTCTCGAGGAACCCATATTTGTCGACGCGGACGATCTCCTGGACCATCGCGGCGAGTGCCTCCTTGACCTTGCCTTCCTTGGCCTGGGCCTCGCGCGTGAACAGATCGATCGCGCGCACGAAGCTGCCGGTCATGGTGCCCGCGAACAAGAACGGCGCCTCGGGCTCCTGGGCGAGCTCCGAGAACCGGGCGTCGAGCATCTGGTGATAGAGCCCCTCGACGAGGTAGCGCCGGTAGTCGCCCTTGGTCGCCGCCGCGCGGTGATCGAGCTTGTCGTAGATCGTGACCTGGGTCGAGGGCAGCTCGGGGTCGGTCGCGACCGTGACCGCGGTCGGCTGATCGTGGGGCACCGGCACCGTGATGCGCGGCCGTTCGTGCACCGGGTTGTGGAGCCCGCCGAACTCGTGCCGGAGCTGGTGCTCGAGCGCGACCGGATCGAAGTCGCCGACGGCGATCACCGCCATGTTGTCGGGCCGATACCAGTCCTTGTAGAACCGGACCAGCGCGGCGCGCTGGGCGGTCTTGATGATCTCGGGCAGGCCGATCACGAGGCGCTCGGCGTACTTCGAGCCGGCGAACACGACGGGCCATTGCTGGTCCTCGATCCGCGCGGCGGCACCGCGCCCGAGCCGCCACTCCTCGAGCACGACCCCACGCTCCTTGTCGAGCTCGGCGGGATCGAACGTGATGTCGCCGGCCCAGTCGCGCAGGATGTCGAGGCCCTTGGCCAGCACCGCCGGATCGTCGGTCGGTACGGTGAGCTGATACACGGTCTGATCGAACGACGTGTACGCGTTGACGTCGGCGCCGAACTCCATCCCGGCCTTCTCGATGAAGTCGATGATGGCCTGCTTCGGGAACCGCTTCGTGCCGTCGAACGCCATGTGCTCGACGAAGTGGGCGAGGCCGCGCTGGTCGTCATCCTCGAGCACGGAGCCGGCGTTGACGGCGAGCCACAGCGATGCGCGCTGCTCCGGCTTGGCGTGCTTCATCACGTAGTAGGTCAGGCCGTTCGCGAGGTGGCCGACCACGATCTGCGGATCGAGCGGCGTGCGCGGATCGGAGGGCGCGGGCTTGGCGGTCGAGACCGGTGCTGGGGCCAGCGCCAGGATCAGTGCTGGGGCCGGCGGCGCCGCCGTGTTCGCAGCACCACACGCGCACAGGACTACGAGCCACCACGGACGAGACATCGCCCGAGCATAAACGCAGCGCTCGGCTACGGCACGGTCGGATCGGCGCCCGGTGGCTCGGTGGGCGCGTCGCCCCCGAGTAATTCGCCGATCGCGGGGACCAGGATCGCGGTCGCGATCCCGAGCGCCGCGGCCGGCACCATCAGCCCGCCCTGGCCCGCGGCGAAGTCCCGCGCGAACGGCGCGTCCGGATCGGCCCACGCGAACGCCTGACCGGGCGCGGTGCTGTGACCGTGCACGATGTCGTCGCCGCCGACCGCGATCACGGGCTGCGCGATCTCGGGTGGATTGGCCCACGCGGTGCGCACCACGCCGCGCACGCGCACGCCCTTGGCGTCGACCGCGAGGCCGAGGCCGAGCTCGTTGATCAGCGCGATCGCGTGCAGCGCGGCGGCGCCTTCCGGTGGGATCGGCAGCGTGCTCGGGGTCACGCCGGTGAGGTTCAGCATCGTGCCGCGGCCCCAGAACACCCCGCTCCAGGTCCCTCGCGCGAGCTCGCTGCCGATCGCGGTCGGCACCGAGGGCACGCCGGGGCTCGCCGGCCCGCGGTGCGCGCCGACCCGGAGCTGCTTCGCGCCTTCGTCGACCCACGCCTCGAGCTCGAGCACGCTGGCGCTCTGCATGCGGAACCGGCACGCGTCCTTGGGCTGGTCCTCGGTGAGGTCGAGGAACATCGAGAGGTCCTTGCAATGCTCGAGCACCGTCTTCATCGGCGCGGTGTCACGCAGCGGTACCGTGATCTGGATGTCGACCGTCCCGGCGGGGATCACGGCGGTGACCGGACCGGCGAGCGACTTCGCGAGCACGTCGGCGGTGACGCCCGGCACGATCGGGACCGCGGGGACGTCGTCGAGCAGCTTGGCCAGATCGAACGAGACGAAGCCACTCGCGTTGGTCGCGCCGGGTCGCGGCGCGGTCACGCCGGACAGCGCCCCGAGCGTTCCGGTCGGGGTCCCGGTCCACACGCCGCGCGCGGAGATCGCGCCGCGCTCGAGCTCGAGCGTGACCGCCAGATCGCCGGGCCCGCCGCCGAACAACGGCAGCTGCGGCGCGTAGATCTCGAGGTCGCCGCGGCCGCCCGCGAGCGCCGCCTTGCCGCGCAGGCTGCCCTTGCCGAGCCGGTCGAACAGCTTGTCGTTGGTGGCGCACACGTAGAGGTGGCGGAGCGGCTTGCAGGTGTTGCCGTTCAAGCCATCGACCTCGCCACGCTTGCCGTGCTTGGTCGCCATGAACTTGTCGCGATCGATCACCGGCAGCACGCCGAGCACGCCGTCGGCCGTGATGAACATCGCGAAGCCGCGGTCCCCGGCGAGGCCGGCCTCGGCGGGCGTGGCATCGGCGCGGCCCAGCAGTGCGCCGATCAACGCCTGCACGTTCGGCTTCAGCGGCGCCCAGTCCGAGGTCTTGACCAGCGCCTGGACCGCGGCGATGCCGTCGAACACGAGGCCGATGGCCTTGGGCGTCGCGACCACGCCGACCTCGGTACCGTCGGGCGCGAGGTCCCACAGCTCGTCGGCGGCCGCGCCGGTCTGGCCCAGATCGAGGAGCGAGCTGTGGTGGCCGCAGCCGGCGAGGGCGGCGAGGGCCAGGGCGATCGGCCAGGTACGCATGGCGGGGTTTTAGTATGGATGCCAGTACAATGCCCCTGGTGAGCGCCGCGTATGTCGACGATCCCGCAGCGGCCAAGGACCGGCGCCGGCTCGCGGTGCTGTGGCGGTTGACCGCGCTGGTCCGGCCGCACCGCGGGCGGTTCGCGCTGGTCGTGGTCACGCTGTTCGCCGCCTCGGCCATCATGCTCGCGTACCCCCAGGCCGCGCGCTACGCGATCGACGTCGGGATGCACTCGAAGAACACCCACGATCTCGACCTGATCGTCGTCGGGCTGCTCGGGTTGTTCGCGGCCAACGCGGTGCTGGTGTGGTTTCGCCACTACAGCATCAGCTGGCTCGGCGAGCGCGTCGTCGCGGATCTGCGCGCGATGGTCGTCGATCGCTTGATCACGCTGCCGCTGGCATGGTTCTACGAGCGCCGTTCGGGTGAGCTCGTTGGCCGGCTCGCGTCGGATGTCACGGTCGTCGAGGACGTGGTCGGATCGGATCTGTCGATGGCGACGCGCAACGCGGTGCAGATGATCGGAGCGCTGATCATGCTGTTCGTGATCGACGTCAAGCTCACGCTGCTGATGCTCGCGATCGTGCCGCCGATCGTGCTCTCGACGATGGTGTTCGGTCGCAAGATCCGCACGATGACCCGCGGCGTGCAGGATCAGCTCGCCGTGGTCTCGGGGCAGGTCCAGGAGTCGATCGGCGCGATCGCGACCGTGCAGGCGTTCGTCCGCGAGCGCCACGAGGCCGCGCGCTACCGCGACGGTGTCGAGGCCGCGTTCCGCAAGACCCTCGACCTCGTGCGCTGGCGCGCGTGGTTCTTCTCGACGGCGATGACCGCGGGCTACGTCGGCATCGCCGCGGTGGTGTGGCTCGGCGGGCGCGCGCTGATCGCGGGCCGGCTGAGCGCCGGCGAGCTGACCTCGTTCTTTCTGTACACGTTCATCGTCGCGGGTGCGGTCGCCGATCTGGCCGGGCTGTGGGCCTCGCTCCAGCGCGCGGCCGGTGCCACCGATCGCCTGTTCGCGGTGATCGATACCGAGCCCGAGATCCGCGACGCCGCGACCACGACACCCCTGCCGGCCGGGCGCGGCCGGATCGAGCTCGAGGGCGTCAGCTTCGCGTACCCGGCGCGCCGCGAACAGGCCGTGTTGCGCGGCGTGAACCTCTCGATCGCGCCCGGCGAGAGCATCGCGGTCGTCGGCCCTTCAGGCGCGGGCAAGTCGACCATCCTCGCGCTGCTGTACCGGTTCTACGACGTCGACGCGGGCCGCGTGATGTTCGAGGGCGTCGATATTCGCGAGCTCTCGCTCCGCGAGCTGCGCGGTGCGCTCGCGATGGTCGCGCAGGAGCCGGTGCTGTTCTCGGGATCGATCCGCGACAACATCGGCTACGGCAAGCAGGGCGCGACCGAGGACGAGATCACGCGCGCCGCGACGGACGCGAACGCGCACGGCTTCATCACCGGGTTTCCCGATGGCTACGCGACCGTGATCGGCGAGCGTGGCACGAAGCTGTCCGGAGGTCAGAAGCAACGGATCGCGCTCGCCCGCGCGCTGATCGCGAACCCGCGCGTGCTGATCCTCGACGAGGCGACCTCGAACCTCGATGCCGAGAGCGAGGCCGCCGTGCAGGCCGCGCTCGCGCGGATCATGGTCGACCGCACCACGATCGTGATCGCGCACCGGCTCAGCACCGTGCGCGACGCCGACCGGATCATCGTGATCGAGGACGCCCAGATCGTCGAGCAGGGTGCGCACGACGAGCTGATGGCGCGGCGCGGCAGCTATCGCCGGCTCGTCGAGCACCAGCTGATCGCCGATCGCGCGATGAACTAGTGCGCGAGCAACACGCGTAGCGCGCGCGGATCGTCGATCGGGAACACGGTCGAGCCGGCGCGCACGAGCTCCGCGTCGAGCAACAGCTCGAGGTGGTGGAAGTGAGCGCCGCGCGGCAAGCCCAGCACCGCCTGCGGTAGCGCGAGCAGCCCGGGCAGCGCGACACCGGCATCGCGGCGAATGCACGCGAGCACCTCGCGGGCTTGAGCTACCGTCAGCGCGCGCGCGCCCTCGAGCAACGGGCCGGTGGCGAGCGCGTCGAGGTCGAGGCAGGTGCCGGCGTTCCACGACCGCGGTGGCGGAGACCCGAACCCGGCCGCGTCGAAGTCGTCGACCGTGACGAGCTCGGTCGTGCCCGTGACCTCGACGTCGAGGATCTCGGCGAGCTGCGCGATCGTGCGGCGCGCCGGTTCGCCGACCGCCGACATGCAGCCGACGAGGCGTACCGCGACGACGTCGAGCCGCGCGATCACGCCTTGATCCACGAGCCCGCGCGCGCTCGCGCGGACGCGTCCGATCCGGGTGTCGAGCGGGCGGCCGTGAAACGTCAGCAGCTTGTCGTGGCCGGTCATGCCGACGAGGTCGAGCACGCGCGGCCCCGCCGGGAGCTGGTTGGACATCGCGAGCAGGCGCTCCACGAGCGCCTCGCGATCCGCGAACGCGAGCGCATGGTCGGCAGCGACGCGGCGCACGAGCTCTGTTCCGTGACGGTCGTTCGCGGCGATGATGGCGAGTGGATGTACTGCGGTCACTAACGTCCTGCTTTCGGTGGCTTGCGTTGCAGCCGGCGCTGCAGCGTCTGGCGATAGATGCCCAGCCGGCGAGCCGCCTCGGAGAGGTTGCCCTTGGTATCGGCGACGACGCGGTTGATGTGCTCCCACTCCACCCGCTCCAGCGACGGAGTCTCGTGAATGTTCGGCTCCGGCGTGGTGCCTTCTTCGAGGTGACGCACGATCTCCCTCGCGCCGACGGGCTTCGACAGCACGACCTCCGCGCCCGCCTTCACCGCGGCCATCGTCACCGTCACCGAGAGATATCCGCTCAGCAGCGCGACCTTGACGTCGGGGTGCAAGCGGCGGAGGTCCTTGATCAGATCGATCCCCGACTCGTCGCCGAGCCGGAGGTCGACGATCGCCGCATCCGGCTTGAACGAACGCACGAGCGTGCGCGCCCGCGCCGGGTCGGTCGTGATGTACACGACGCGTTCGGACTTGAGCGCGCGCTCGCACGACTGGAGCACGCGCTTGTCGTCGTCGACGATCAGTACCGAACGCACGCGAGGCACAACATCAGGAAGGGTAGGAAGTTGCGGCTCCGACCGTCAATCAATGCCTCGGGGGATGTTTCGAACTGCAACCAAATGCATCATGGACCGACGAGAAACGCCGCGTCTGCACCGGCTTAGCCGAGCTCCTACGGAATCCCGAAGCTGCTACGCCATCGCGCTCGGCGCGACCGAGGCAGCAAGCCCGCCCGGGATCTGTCCGGGGAGCGGGCCGGCCGCGATGCGCTTGGCCTGTGCGACCAGCTCGGTCCGCATCTGCTCCTGTAGGCGCGGGTGCTCGTCGAGGTGGGCGAGCACCTTGTCGCGGCCCTGGCCGAGCCGCTCGCCGCCGTACGAGTACCAGGTGCCGGCCTTCTCGACGATGCCGAGCTTCTCCGCGGTATCGACGAGCTCACCGAGCTTGTTGACGCCGGTGCCGTACAGGATCTCGAACTCGGCCTCGCGGAATGGGGGCGCCAGCTTGTTCTTGACGACCTTGACCTTGACCTCGCTGCCGATGGTCTCCTCGCCGCGCTTGATCGCCCGCTTGCGCCGGATATCGAGCCGCACCGAGCAGTAGAACTTGAGCGCGTTGCCGCCGGTGGTGGTCTCCGGGTTGCCGTAGACCACGCCGATCTTCTGGCGCAACTGGTTGATGAAGATCACGGTCGTGCGCGTCCGCGAGATCACGCCGGTGAGCTTGCGCAGGGCTTGCGACATCAACCGCGCCTGCAGGCCCATGTGCGAGTCCCCCATGTCGCCTTCGATCTCGGCCTTCGGCGTGAGCGCCGCGACCGAGTCGACCACGATCAGGTCGATCGCACTGGTGCGCACGAGCGTGTCCACGATCTCGAGCGCCTGCTCGCCGTGATCGGGTTGGCTGACCAGCAGGTCCTCGAGATCGACGCCGAGCCGGCGCGCGTACGCGGTGTCGAGCGCGTGCTCGGCATCGATGAACGCGCACACGCCGCCGCCGCGCTGGGCCTCGGCGATCGCGTGCAGCGCCAGCGTGGTCTTGCCGGACGACTCGGGGCCGTAGATCTCGACGATCCGGCCGCGCGGCAGCCCCCCGCAGCCGAGCGCGACATCGAGCGCGATCGACCCGGTGGGAATGACCTCGATCGCCTGCACGGCGCTGCCGTCGAGCCGCATGATCGAGCCACTTCCGAATTGCTTGTGAATCGCGCGAACGGCTTCGGCGATCGATTTGTTCTTCTTGTCATCAGCGGACATCTGGACCTCCAGCCCGCGGTGATCCACATCGCGTGCCGGAGGCAAGCGCGCGAAACCACGCGTGGGAGTGTCCGAGCGGTCCGCCTGACGGACAAGAACGTCCGTGTGCCGGACGTTACTGGACGGTGAACGGATACGACCAGATCACCGATTCGGAGAACGGATACGTCACCTGGGTCCAATCGAGCGCCGTCGCGACCCCCGGGAGGCCCGCGTGGCACGAGATCCCGATCAGGTAATCCTGCCCCGCGGTGAAGATCGATCCATCGACCTGGATCGTCGAATTGACCTGCACGTTGTTCGGCGTCGAGATGAACCGATGGACGGGCACCAGTACGCTGTGACTGGTGTCGATCGCGTAGATCGTGGAGATGCAGTCGTCGGTGGTCGCCGGCTTGTCGACATTGAACACGAGGTCCATCTCCGGGGTGCTCGGGACGTTGAAAGCGAGCCCACTGTCGACCGTGATGTCGGCGCCGTTGAGCGTCATGTGCTGCGCCGGTGTCGACGCGAGGCCGACCGAGACCGGCACGTTAGTCGTGGCGGTGTTATCGGCGAGCGCGATCGTCTGGATCCCTCCGGTCAACGTGACACCCTCGACGACCTTGGAGCGCGAGTAGCGCACGAACATGGCGGTCGGAAAGGCGGGTGCATCGGTACCGTTGAACACGTGCACCATGCTCACGGTCGACACCGTCGCCTTCGACAACGGCAGGTAGATCGGCATGCCGAGCCCGCCATAGCCACGAGCGGCCCAATGGTTCGAGCTGGCGGCGTAGCCCGCTCCAGCTTCGACGAAGTTCGGCAGCTTGGTCGTCGGCACCAGGCCGCCGTAGACGAACGGCGGAACATAACCGAGGCCATTACCGTCGTCGATGTCGTTGGCCCAGCCCGTCGACATCGCTGCGGTCAGGCGCATCGAGGTGTCGAGCTGCGAGGCGGCGTACCCCCACTTGAGCGACTGGCTGCCGACGTTGGTGGTGGTCTTCCAGGGCGTGAGCGTAGGGCTGACGTAGGTGGCGCTGAAGTCGGGGATCGTGCCGATCGAGAAGCCCGTCGCGGTGTCGGCGTCGCCGATCGCGCCGTCGATCACCACGAGGCGATCGCCCTTGGCCTGTTCGGGCGTCTCCAGCGGGCCGCTCATCGACTGGATCGCGTCGGGCGGCACCGCGTTGGTCGTCCAGGTCGTCGTGCTGCCGAGCGCGGGGCGCATCCCGACGATCCGGACCGCAAACGTGCCGATCGCGAACAGGTGCAGGTTCACGTACGGGTTCGGCCCGGTCATCGGCAGCAGCTCGCCGAGCACCGCGTCCGCGGGCGCCGGCATCGCGTCGGGACGGCCGAGCGTGGGGACGACGAAGTGCGCCGACTGGAGCTTGCCTTGGATCTCGACCGGCACGCCGTCCGGCGGCGTGTAGACGATGCGGTACACCCCCTGGGCGAGGTCGTAGGGGACCGTGAACGCCCCGGTGGCGTCGAGCGCGATCGGGTGAGGCGTCTCGCCGAGCTTGCCGACCGCGACGGTGGCGTTCACGAGCACCGGAAACGTGGCGGCCCCCGAGTCGGGCGTCAGCATCGGCTGCGTCGTCGTGTCGTACGCCATGCCGGTCAGGTACATCGTGTACGGCGCGGCATCCTTGGGCCGGGTGTCCGCGTCCTTGCTGCCGTTGACGACGTCGTGCGATCCGAAGATCGAGTTACAGCCGGCGACCGCGAGCACGCAAACAAACCCCGACCTCATGGCCGCGGATCGTGGCACGGTCACGTCGCGCGGTACAACATCTACAATCTGTCTGTGGGTTCGCCGTGTGCCGTAACACAGGTCACGGCGGGTTGATGGCGCCGGGGGCGCGCCACTCGGCCGCGAGCGGACACTGCGAGATCCCCACGCGCTTCGCTTCGGCCTCGAGCGCCAGGGCCTTGTCGACGCCTTGCAACGGTTGGATCTGGACGAGGAACTGATGGCCGGCGGCGGTCTTGATGTTCGGGCCCAGCCACATCGCGATCGTCGGGTTGCGCTGGCCGGGCTCGAGCTGATCGGCGCCCGAGCGCGTCATGACGTCGCACAGGTTCTCGATGTCGGCCTTGTAGTCTGGCGCGATC
>JBDTEH010000175.1:0-21293 GCA_039922635.1 Kofleriaceae bacterium
CGGCAGTTCGTCATCTCGATCCAGAACCACGATCAGGTGGCGAACGGATCGCAGGGCCAGCGGATCTCGAGGGTCGTCGGTCACCGCGCACACGCGCTGGCCGCCACGGTGATGCTGACCGCGCCGAACCTGCCGCTCCTGTTCATGGGCGAGGAGTTCGCGGAACGCGCGCCGTTCGGCTATTTCGTCAGCCACAGCGACCAGGCGCTGATCGCCGCGGTCCGCGAGGGCCGCAAGCGCGAGCTCGCGGACCTCGCGGGCCACGCCGGCCACGAGCTCGACGATCCCCAGGCCGAGGCCACGTTCGCGGCGTGCAAGCTCGACTGGAGGTTGCTCGAGCAGCCAGTCCACGCCCAGATGCTCGCGTTGTATCGCGACCTGATCGCGTTGCGCCGCCGCGAGCCCAGCCTCCGCAACTGCCGCAAAGATCTGATCCGGGCGTGGTCGAGCGAGGAGCAGCGCTGGATCGTGATCGAGCGCGCGGATCCCTCGGGGCCGCCGGCGCTGATCGTGGCGAACCTCGGGGCGGCTGCCAACCGTGTCCCGTGCGCCGCGACGGTGGGCTCGTATCACCTCGCCTTCACGACGGAGGCGAGCCGCTACGGTGGCGATGGAGACCCCGATCAACGCCTCGAGCTCGCCGGCGATCCGGTGACGCTCGTCCTGCCGCCTCACGCGGCGCGGATCTATCTCGGAGCAGCGCGATGACCCTCGTCGTTCACGGCGCTCGCAGGAGCCCGGCAGCGCGCATCCCAGCGCGCCAGGATATGTAACCTCTGTAACCTCCGGCGCTACACACGAGCGTGGGCAGCTGGGTGAAATCACCCAGCTTCTCGGCACGGGCCGGGCGTGTCACGTTCGCTGCGATGCGGACCCCGTTGTGGATGCTCGTCCTCGCGTGCTGTAGCAGCTCGAACCACGCGCGCCCCGATGGTGGCGCGCTCGCCGAAGCGGACGCCGCCGTCGTCACCGCGGACGCCGAGGTCGGCGACGCGCGCTGCGCCGGCACGCACGGTGGTGCGTACTGCGGCGGCGACCACGTCGACAACGCCGACCCGAACACGCTGTACGAATGCCCGGTCGACGGCGAGTCGCCGAGCTCGGCGACCGCGTGCCCGGGCGGTTGCCAGGTCGAGCCCAGTGGCGTCGCGGACCGCTGCATCACGCCGGCGTCCGCCGACAGCTATCGCTTGCCGTGGCGTCCCGCGACGACGATGCGCCTGACCCAGGACTGCAACGACTCGTGCTGTTCGGATCACGTCGGCAACGACAAGTTTGCCTACGACTGGGCCAACGGCGGAAGCTTCGGCGTCGTCGCCGCGCGTGCCGGCACGATCACCCACCTCAAGACCAACTCGACCACCGGCTGTGCCTCGTCGAGTTGCTCGCAGGATGCGAACTACATCGTGATCGATCACGGTGACGGCACCCAGTCGACCTACTTCCACCTCGAGGGCCACACGCTCGCCGCGGGCATCACGTGTGGCGCGATCGTCACGCAAGGGCAGGCGCTCGCGACCTCCGGTACGACCGGTCACTCGACCGGCATCCACCTTCACTTCCAGGTCTCGAAGGTCCACCCGAACGCGCCGACCTGCGAGTGCGGCGCCGATGGAACGCAGTGCAGCGCCAGCTCGGTGCCGTACGTGGACTTCTGGGTCACGTCGACCTATCCGAGCGTGGCGGTCAAGTTCGACGACTGGCCGACCTCTGCATCGTGCAACAACCGACGGATCCAGATGCCGACGTCCGAGAACCAGTAACGGGCCGCGCCACCTGCGGACGACTGTTTGCAGTGGCTGCGCGCAGCGTGAGCCTCCTCACTGCCGTTGCGAGACTCGCGAAGTATGGAGCTTTCCCTTTGCGTGTGGCGGGCTCACTCGATACGTAGGTTGGATGCGCCAGCACTGGATCATGGTTGTCGGGTTCGCGGTCGTCGCCGGGTGCGCCGTGGCGGGCGACGAGGAATCGACCGACGGAGTGCAGACCTCCGAGGTCTCGTCGAAGATCATCTACGACTACGTCTCGCCGACGGCGCCCGGGTCGCAGGGCTTCGGGACACTGGCGCTACGTCGCGCGAACGCCAAGCCGGGAACGTTCAATCCGACCTACGGTGCGGCGACGCTGCCGAAGATCAAGCTCGCGAGCGATGCGCTCGTCACGCAAGCCGAGCTCGACGCGGTCCTCGCGATCCCGTACGCCGGCCACGAGAACAGCGTGGTCGCGCTGTTCGGCGGCCGCACCACCGGCTCGATCTTTTCGGATCCGACCTTCGAGGTCGTCGAGATCTACACGCCGAACCAACCGGTCTCGATCACCAGCGTCGCGCAGAAGGATGCGCTCTATCAGCTCGCGCCCTCGGGCTCGCAGGTGACCGTTCGGCTGATCAACGAGAAGGACTACGCGGCGAGCTCGGCGCCGTTGAGCGCTGACTACTCGGCCACTCCCAACCCGACGGCCGCGCGCGTCGCCGTGCAGGGCGGGGCGTACTTTACCGGCTCCGTCACGATCTCGTGTCACAAGGTCCTGTGGTGGACGAACTGCGATCCGCCGTCGGGCGTTCACGTCACGGCGTACTTCGAAGCGAACTGAACAGCATCCCGAATCAGGCTATGGTTGGCGGACCCATCCACACGAGGAGGCCGTCATGCCCGCCAAGAAGGCACCGAAAAAGGTGCCCCGCAAAGCGCCCCGCAAGGCGCGATCGTTCAAGAAGATTCCCGCTGGCACCGCGGTCTCCTGGCACTACCGTAGCGCAATCGGTCACGGCACCGTCACCGGCGTACACAGGCTCGGCACGACGGCCGCCAACACCATGTACTCGATCAGGGAACACGACCACCATCCGGGTGAACCCGATGTCGTGGTTCATTCTGGCCAAGCACTCACCCGCGTGCGGAAGAAGCAATGACAGCCTGATCTCAGCGCGCGAACCGGCGGGGATGTCGAGCTCAGCGACCCGCGGAGCGCAGGGTGCCGTGCTCGATCTGCAGGTTGGCGGGCGTGTTCAGCTCGACCAGGATCCGAGCTGCGCCGAGCTCGACCATCATTCGTGACTCGCGGGGCTGCTGCCGCTGCCCGCCGCACTGCCGTTCGCGCTGCTCCCGACGGTACCGCTGCCCGCCGCGCTGCCGATCCCAGCCTGGGCATCGAGCTTCGCCTTGCGGACTCGGTACCCCTGCGCGGTCGTACAGGAGTCGTAGACCTTGCCCGCACACGCCTTGTCGAGCAGCGGGATCACATCCTCGACGTAGTTGTTCAGGCCGGCGCGCTTTTGTTGATGCATCACCACCAGCTCGAAGCAGGCGTACGCGTTGCCTTGGTTGCACAGCTTCTCGAAGCTCGTCGCGGTGCGCTCCTCCACCCAGTCGCCGTAGTGGTTCATCATATCCCACAGGTCGGCGCATAGTGGGTCGTCGCTAGCGGCGCACCCCCACATCAGCCCGTCGGCGACGTCCGTCATCGGGACCGATCCATTTTTCGCCTGATCGGCGCCGTGCGCGAACACCTTGTACATCTGCTCGCAGGCCTCGACGCTCCTCGCCTTGCAGCCATGGTCCAGGTACGTGAGCGCATCGTCGTTATAGGACATCAGGAAGCCGATGATCCCGGGCGCCTTGTCCTCGTAGTACGTGCCGAGCTCCAGGCACACCTTGACGTCGCCCGCGCGGCACGCCCGCTTCTCGGACCGCTTGCGAACGTTGCAGCTCGAGAACCCGAAGATCAGCAGCGCGAACGGGAACAGGATGATCGGAACGATGAAGAGGAGCTTGCCGAACAGCCGGTCCGAGGCGCCATAACCCATACCGGCATGATCCTGCCCGTGCTCGCGGCGTGACGCTAGAACACTCGTCCTATCGCTGCATCCCGCGGCGCGAGTGCCTCGACGTTTGCGGTGACCCGTCGCCGCGAACGGGTCGGGTGTCGCGTGGTACGCGGCGATCGCGAGCGGGTGCGGGCATCCGGCCTTCCGCTTCGCGATCGGGTCATCGATGCGTACAGCATCACCGTGCGATAGATCTCGACCGCGGCTCGCGCGTTGCTAGAACTCGGCATGCGCGCGATCACGCTGGTTATCTTGTTACTGTCGGCAACGAGCCGTGGCGCGCCTGTCGCCTGGCAATGGGACACCACGACGCCCGATCTGTTCCCGGACGTTGATCTCGCAACGGGCGGTTCGATCCGGCTCGCGGTTACCCGCGACCAGCTGCGATTGTCGAACGCCAAGTGGGCCACCGTGGTCCAAGCCGCGCGTGACGCCACCCTCACGGGCGCGGCGATGGTCTCCGACCACGACCGGATCTACGTCGCGACCTACAATCGGATCGCGACCGGCTGCACGCTGACCGCATTCGCGACCAGCAACGGCGCGAAGCTGTGGTCGGTGGCGCTCGAAGGCGCGGGGCCGATCGCGCACAGCAAGTACTCCAACCGGGTGCAGTTGCGCGAGATCGACGGCAAGCCGGTCGTGTTCGGCGAAGAATCGGGGGCGCGTTACGTCGAGGTGCGTGACCCGGTGTCCGGCGTGCTCGCGAGCAACGTCAAGCTCGCGGCGCAGTGGATCGATCGGCCGATCGCGGAGCTGCTGTTTGCGGAGATCGCGCACGAGCTCGCGAGCCACGCGACGTATCAGGTCTCGGTCGACGACTTTCTCGCCCGCACCCTGCGGATGAAGGGCGTCGATCCCACGGAGCGCGGTATCGCGTTCCGCCAGGCGGTGAGCTCGCTGCAACACGTCGCGCTCCAGCACGGCCGATTCGAGCTCCAACTCGAGCTCATCGAGCGCTCGGGCGACTTCGTCGTGAAGGCGAAGCGCGTCGCACACGTCCAGCCATGACCAGCTCGGCCATCGACACTTCCAGTGGCGGTTGGACGTAGCAAACCCGCCGGTCGACCCGAGTGCGAAGGCGTAGCTACGCCGGCGTGATGCCGTTCTGCTGACAGAATGCGCGCAGGTACGGATACGAGCGGAACCGGATCTTGACGCGGTTACCGCCCGCGGCGGCGATCTCCGCGCCATCGTTGTGCGTGCCGCAGTGTGGGACCTCGACCTCGAAGGTCGTGGAGCCCGCGGCGCCGGAGACCGCGCCGCCGGAGGCCGCGCTGACGCCGACGAGCGCGAGTGCCGAGCCCTGGTTCTGCACACGTGTGCGGACTTTTTCGCCGTGCGTCGGCGGCGCACCGCAGACGCAGCAGCCGTTCGGCCACTGATATTGCGCGGGGAGGAGCGCGCCGAACGTGGGCTTGTCGGCGACGCGGTTCGGATCGGTGGGGGCGAGCGTGCCTTGCTTGCCCTCGGCGAACGCATGGCACTTCTCGCACAGCACGCCGTCGTTGTTGCCGGTCGAGAGGCCGCCGAGCGGGGCGCCGCATGATGGGCAGGCGGCCTCGCCGGAGCCACCGAACGCCATCCCCAGGAAGATCAGGCCCAGGATGCCGGGGATCAGCGAGATCCCGATGGTGATCGCGCCGTCTGCGATCGTCTTGAACAGCAGCCCCGAGACCCCGAGAGCTGCGAGACCCCCGACCAGGTAGCCCGTGGTTGCCTTCCAGTTTCGCTTCACCTTCGTCATTTCCGCCATGGGGCACGATACCTGAACGTGGAGCACCACTCGTGGTGCTCTCCATGAAGAAGTGCTTGCACCTCGGCGCGCGACGGCCTCGGTTAGTTAGTTAGTTAGTTAGCCCTCGGTCACCGAGAGAATGTCGGCGGCGCTCCAGCGCTCCGCGTCGTCGGCGAGCTCGCGCAGCAGCGCTTCGAACCGGGCGCCGGTCGCCGGCGTCGCGGTCTCGCGCCAGCGGGGCGAGAGCGCGAGCCGGCTCCGCAACGCGGCGGTCAGCAGATCGATCCAGGTCGGAGCGCTGAACGTGAAGTTGAGCTGGAGCGAATCGGTGGTCGCGTGAGTCGTGTGCCAGGTGCCGCGCGGGACGAACAGCACCGAGCCGGGCACGAGCTCGAACTCGAGCTTGTGCTCGGGCAGCGCGGTGGGCAGCGGCAGCGAGGCATACGTCTGGAGCTCGGGATCGGGCTCCAGCCCCATGGTGTGACGGGTCAGCGGGAGCGCCACGTGCGTGTTCGGCGCGAGCCACCAGGTCTTGGTGCCGTGAAGCTGCAGCACGAAGTTCGCGTTCTGATCGAAGTGCGGCGCGGTCCCACCGCCGCTGGGCGTGGCGTAGATCAGGCAGCGCTGCTGGGTCAACCTGGACAGCCCGAGGTCGGCGCGGATCGCGTCGAGCCAACCCACCAGCGCCGGTGCGTAGCGATGCACGTCATCGAACATCAGGCCCATGCCGCTCGCATACAGCTTGCGTGCATCGTGCGGCGAGGCGTGGATCGTGCTCGCCTCGTCGGCCACATCGGGCAGGTGCACGTCGACCACATCGGGCCACGACGCCAGCAACGCGTCGAACGAGGCCATCAGCGGCAGCGCGAACAACTCGGCGACCGCATCGCTACGGCCGTGTTTGACGAAGGCCTCGTGCGGGTGCAGCTCCGCGACCGGGTGCGGATGGATCAGCGCGGCGAGGCCGGGGTGCATCACCGCAACGGTGTCACGTCTCGATCGCCGGGGTGGTGGGCTTGACGAGGTTTCCACGTGGTCACCGCGACGCAGCGCGGCCGACGAGCTGAACGTCGATCGCGATGGGGGGCGCGAGCTCGACCTCGATGCGAACCAGCCGTGCTCGCGTTTTCCGATCCGGGCACCGGCGTCATACGTCGTGAAATCGCGGCCCGCCTCCGCACCTACGCGGTCGACCGGTCGCGCTCGACGGTCCGCGGACTTCGCTCGGGCTCGGGTGCGTCGCGCGGGTGGCAGCGATCGGAGCTTGCCATCGGCTGCCGCGAAGTTCGCCGGGCACGTCCTTGCACTGAAGGGTGGCCATGTTCGTCCAAAAATCGTGGCTGCTGTTCGCGTTGGCACCTGCATGCGTGGGGGCGATGAGCACCGGGATCGTGGTGCCTGTCGGACGCTCGGCGCTGCCGAGTCAGCAGCCGGCCGGCACCGCGGCGGCCGTGGTCGATCAGGCCTCGACTCCGACCGGCGTCGAGCTCCACGTGTTCGGCGCGACGAAGCTCGAGAGTGCGATGCCGAACGCCTGGGGCTACTCGATCCGCCAGATCGGCGACGAGCACGTCGAGCAGGAGTATCAAGTCGGCTGGGCCGGTGGGATGCCGACCCCGGCCGGGATGGTGTTCGGCCGCCTGATGTTCGATCTGATCTCGTGGCAGATGCGCGCCGATGGCGATCGCCAGCTCTCCGCGTTCTCGCCGACGCTCGAGGTCGGCATCGCGCCGGGCAGTGTGCACGGCGGCTGGTGCATCTCCGGCGAGGTCACCCGAGACATCCATCTCAACGACCCCGATCGCACGCTGGTCGGACTGTTCGTCGGTCTCTGCGGCAGCGGCAACTCGCCGTGAAGGGACTGCCTACGGATTCGGCGGGTACATGTTGCTGGCCCACGAGCCCGGGCAATCAGCGTCTGGCAATGGACCCTGCCACGCCCACTGCGTGCTGATCGATCCGAGCGATTGCTCGCAGATCGAGAGCTCGCCGTGCGAGAACGCCAGCACGTCAATGTGGCCGACCGAGTTGAGTCCGCCGTAGCGACACACGTGGTAGGTCGTCGGCACGACGTCGACCGGACCGAGGATGTACTGCTGTGCTGCCGGCAGCCCGGCATTTGCCGCAACGAGGAGCACCTGGGCCTGAGCCGCGATGGTCTGCGTGCCCGAGACCGTGAAGTACTGCTGCGGCAGGGCGCAGTGCTGCTGGGTTTCGAGCGCGACGAAGTGCGACTTACCCGAGCCCTGATTCGGATCGGTCTTGCAGACGTGCGTCGCGAGCTCGCAGGTCGCTCCAGACTGACACGCGTCGTTGGTGCCGGTACAGCACGTCATGCCGACGCCGCCGCAGTTCTCGCACGTCGGGAAGTCCTCGACACCGGTCACGCAGGACGACTGGCTGCATCCCGTGTTCGACGTCTGGTCGCAGCAGACGTGGCCGGTCGTGCCGCAGCTGATGCAGGTTCCATCGATACAAGTGGAGCCGACTTCGTTGCAGGTGCCGTCGGCGTTGCAGGCCGCCAGCGGTTCGCCGGCTTGCCCGTTATTTGGACACGAGCGCGGCTGGTCTGACGCGACGGTGCTGTCGCAGTTGGTACAGTCGAAGTCGACATTACATGCGCCAGCCAAGAGCAGCGACGCAGCGACGAGATATTGAATGCGCATGGGTTTGCCTTTGCTCACAGCGACACCAGGTAGAGGTCGCTGCGGCCGTCGATGGTTCCTTGGACCACCACCTGATCGGTATCGGTGATGCTGAGGGCGTCCGTCGCGGACATGCCTCGGATGTAGCCGGTGAGTGGGATGAAGCCGGTGGTTGGATTCCACACGAACGCGCGGGCGAGACCGGTCGTCGACATGGCCGTGCCGACGATGCGGCCGGCGCGGTTGATCGAGCGACCGACGAAGTTGGTGTAGCCCGATGGCGCTAGCAGGCGCGTCGCGGTGTTCGCGTCGGAGATCACGAGCGTCGTCGTGGCGCCCTTGGAAGATGTCACCGTCGCGAGGATCGTGCCGTCGCTCTGCGCGACCGGAATCGTCGGCATGGTGCTGGACACGACCGGTAAGTCGAGGACGCGGTCGCCGCGAAAGCGAAACCCGCGCGTGACGTGCGCCGAGGTCGTGTAGGTCCCGACGACCTCGCCCGAGTCGCTGATGCCGGTCGCCGCGCTCGAGATCGCATCATCGAACTTGATCGACGTGGCGGTCGTTCCCTGGCTGTAGAACGCGGTGGTGCGATCGCCGTCGAGGTGGGTGCCGACAAACGCACCCGATTGGTTGACCGCCGCGATCGTCACGTTCGAGAACAGCTGGGGGACGCCGACGCCCTGCGAGATGTTGACGAGAAAGCTTCTCGCCTTGCCGTCGATCGTCGCGTGGCCCGCCACGATGCCGTTGTTGGACAGCGCGCTGGCCGTGACCGAGCTCGCCCCTGGTACGAGTTGGCTGGGCTTGAGCATCTTCACGCCGCCAGCGACGATCATCTGCTGGCGGTCGACGAGCGTGATGGCGTCGTCGCCATCGTCGTGCGCGATGAAGGTCGTGCAGGCGATGCAGCCCCAGTCCGGGTTGTAGTCGACCCACACCTTCTTCTTCGGCGGCGGGTCGCACGCGTGGGGAGGGTCGACCTCGAGCATGGTCGTTCCGAGCGAGCCGCCCGAGGCAGCGAACAGCGGCACGATGCCGAAGAAGCCCGGGGCGATCGTCGCGTCGACGACGATCGAGTCCTTGCCCGGCGGCACGACTTGCAGGAACGGGACAGCGACGCCGCTGGGATACACGCTCGACAGGAACACCGTGGTGCCACTGCTGGGCGACTGGCTCCGGAGCTTGACCGTGAGCGGCGCCGTGACCGCGCCGGTCGTCGTCGAGCACACCGGACCACCGAAGTTGTAGAAGCTCTGCAGGTGAGGCGTCGGCATGCCGCCGACGAGCCGGGCGTGGTCGATCGCCACGTCGTCGCTCCCGAAGTCGCCGGTGACGTGAATGGTGGTGTGGAGCGTATCGACATCCAGCAACACGTCGCCCTGACAGTCCTGGCCCTTGCACGTGGCCGTCGTCTGGCCTGGGATGTACGACACGAAGGCGTAGATCGTCCCGCTGGCGGTGTAGAGCGTGACGCCGTCGACAGGAACCCCCGCGCCGTAGTTCTCCGAGAAGGTGAACTTGAGTCGATTGTGAATGGTCGGGTCGCTCGTATCGACGCTACCCGCGAGGTTGACGATCACGCCCGGCGCCCCGAGCGTCGCCCCGTCGACGGCGAAGCTGAGTGTGTGTGCGGTCTTGCCGATCTCGACGCCGCCGGTGCCGGAGGTGTAGCCGGCGACCGTCGAGGTCGCGCTGCGGAGATAGAGGGTCTTGCCGAGTTGGAAGTCGGCAATGGGATCGGCGTGTGCAGTAGCGAGCGCTGCGAGCACGCCGGCAAACGTCGCGGGCATTGCAATACGGGACATGGAGCTCCTTCGAGGTGTTTCCAGCTGTTTCGAGGTGCTGACCCACGTCGCGTTCCGTGTGACGTGGAAAAGAATTCCACGATGTCGGCGTCACATTCCGCGCGCCGAAGACTCCTCTCCTCATGAGCAAAAGCGTCGTGATCCTTGGAGCGGTGTGGTTGGTGGCGATGGGCGCATGCATCGATCCGAGCGATCCGAGCGCCGAGCCGGCAAGCCAGGTGGTGCAGGCGACCCTCACCGGCTGTCCGACCTGGGGCTGCGGTGGCAACTCGCCGCTGATCGGACCCTTCATGCTCAACGAGCTCGATGAGAACGGCGCGCCGAACAGCGCGCACGTACGGCTGCTCGGGTTCCTGAAGGACTCGGTCAAGTACCGGGTCGACGTGGTCGCCGATAAGCTGTACGCGCGGAACGGTCGAGCCGTGCTCTCGGGCGCTGCGCTCGTCGGCGGCAACTTCGAGGTCGAGACCCCCGCTGCGAACGGCTATCCCGCCGGTTTGGTGGAGATCGAGATCATGCACGTTTCCGACGACGTGACGTTCTGGCAGGGGCCTGCCACGCCGGTCGAGACCTACGAGCTCGAGTACACCGGCCTGGACGCGCCGATCGGCGCGCTGATGCCGCTGTGCAAGGATCCTCCGTCGGGCAGGCGCGACGGCGAGAACCAGACCTACGCGAACCGATTCGAATCGATCCTCTACACGGGTGATCGCTACGACGCCAAGCGCAAGCTCGTCACGGCGAGTAGCTACAAGGAATCCACTGGCTGGTTCAACATCGCGTGCGCGGGGAGTGCGCTGGCCAAGCTCCATCTCAATCGTCACACCACGGCGTCGACCATCACCGGGTTCACCACGACCGCCGCGGAGCGTCAGACGATGCTGAAGATGTACACCGGAGACTTTTGCGGCACCGGCGAGCCGTTCACGCAGCAGGGCGCACCGATGCACTGGAGCAACAACAAGGGATGGTCGAGTCCGCCGGGTGCGATGCAGACGTACGAATCGCTGTGGAACGACCACGGTGCGGTGTGCCTGAACACCCACCGCCTGCATGGGCTCTCGAACATCGACTATCAGGGCGACATCCAGGGTACTGCGACGAGTCTCGGCGCATGTCCCAAGCTCAGCTGCTACGCGATCGCGGGATTTCCAAACCTGTATTTGACCGGGGCGTACATGCTCACGCAGAGCAACGGCGTGCCGTGACCAGCGCCGCGGAGCTCGACGACGAGTCCAACGCCGACGATCTCCGCGAGCTGCTCGGCATGTCCGCCGTGGCGGCGCCCCCGGTGCTGGCCGCAGGCCAGGTCATCGACGACCGCTATCAGATCGGCGAAGAGCTCGGCGTTGGCGGAATGGGGCGAGTATATCGAGCGTACGATCTTGGTCTCGAGCGCGACGTCGCGATCAAGCTCCACCTCAGGCCTTACCTCGGCCGCAACACGTCGGGCGAAGGCCCGACGCGTAGCACGGGCGAAAGCCGTGCGAAGGTGATCCACAACTCGCTCCGCAATGAAGGCATCGCGCTCGCGAAGCTGACGCATCCGAACGTCGTCACCGTCTACGAGGTCGGGTGCTGGGTGGGCCATCCATGGGTGGCGATGGAGTACGTGCCCGGCGGAACTGCGCGATCGTGGGCGCGCGATCACCCGCGCTCTCCCAGCGAGGTCCTCGCGCTGTACCTCGCCGCGGGCCGCGGCCTGGCCGCCGCGCACGAAGCAGGGCTGGTTCACCGCGACTTCAAGCCCGACAACGTGCTGGTCGGCCTCGACGGTCGCGCGCGGGTCGCCGACTTCGGCCTCGCGCGCGAGCTGGGCTCGGTGGCGGAGCCCACGGGATCCGAGCACGCAGCGCGCGCGCCGAGCCGCACGCTGACGAGCCCCCACGTCGGCACGCCCGCGTACATGGCGCCCGAGCAACGAGTCGGAGGGCGGATCGATGCGCGCGCGGACCAATTCGCGTTCGCGGTCGCAGTCTGGGAGGCGCTCGAGGGAACGCGGCCGTTCGATCGCGACGGCGAGTGGATCAGGCCACCCAGCTCGGGCCGGGTCGCGCGCCACGTCGAGCTCGCGCTGCGCCGCGCGCTCAGCGACGCCCCGGAGCGGCGATTCCCGACGATGCAGGCACTCCTGGCCGAGCTCGCGCGCGATCCGGCACGCGTCCGGCGGCGGATCGCGCTGTCGAGCGTCGCGGTGATCTCGATGGCCGCGCTGGTCACGTGGACGTGGGGCCGCGGCGGCTCGGCCATCCATGCCTGCGACGGTGCGGACGACGAGATCGCGGCCACCTGGGGCGGTGCTCGTCGCCTGCGCGCCATCGCCCATCTGGTGACGTTGACCTCGACCTATGCACGAGCGTCGGGATCGCAGGTCACGACGAAGCTCGACGACTACGCTTCGCATTGGGCGAGCTCACGCCGCGGCTCGTGCCTCGCGCATCAGCGCGGCGAGGTCTCGAACGAGCTGTTCGATCGGCGCGCGGCCTGCCTGGCGGTGCGCAAGGCCTCGCTCGCGACGGTGGGAGAGCTGGTGATCGAGGCCGATGCGCCGGCGTTTTCGAACCTCGTCGTCGCGATCGGCGGTCTTCCGGATCTCGCTGCGTGCGAGAACGACGCCGAGTTGATGTCGCCGGTCGCCGCGCCGAGCTTCGCGCAGGCGCCCGAGGCAGCGTCGATCGCGGCGCTGATCGCACGCGTCGATGTCGAGCGTGACGCCGGCCGGCTCGACGACGCGACCCGCGATGGTGATGCCGCCGTGATCCGCGCCCGCACGCTCGCCTACCAGCCGGTGATCGCGCGTGCGCTGCTGGCGCGCGGACGTATCGACCAAGCCGGGTGGCAGGCCGATCGGGGCGCGGCCGCATTTACGACGGCGACGCGCCTCGCTCTGACCGCAGGCGATGACGCACTCGCGGTCGAGGCCTACGCGCGTGCGGCGTGGGCGATCAGCACGACCGGTGATGCCGCCAGGGCGGTCGACGGCCTCTCGCTGATCGAGGCGATCGTCGCTCGGATCGGCGGGCAAGCACCGTTCGCGCGCGCGCTCCTACACAACAACCTCGGCGGCATCGCACTTGCGCGCGGCGATCGAGTGAGGGCGCGCGCAGCGTTCGAGCAGGCGCGTCGCGAGGCGACCGGTCTGGTCGGCAGCGAGGGCATCGAGCTTACCGTGGTGCTGATGAACCTCGAGCTCGTGACCGATGATCCGGCGGCGCGTGCGGCCGTGGGCGCCGAGCTCGTCGCGGTGCGAACCCGGCTGCTCGGAACGCATCATCCTCTCACGATCGCGGCGCGGATCACGGCGAGTCAGATGCGCGACGATCCCGCGCGCACGCGCGCCGAGCTCGCCGGACCGTGCCGCGAGCTCCACGAGCTCCACGCCGAGCAGGCGCAGCTCGTCGAGGAATGTGCGTTCGAGCTGACCTGGCTCGCAGCGGTGGCGGGCGATCGAGTCGATGCGCGACGCGCGGCCGGCGAGGTCCTCTCGGTCGGTAGCCGCGTGGCACGCGACGATGTCGATCAGACGCTCGCGCGCGGCTACGTCCTCGCGCTCGATGGCGAGGTCTCCAGCGCACGTGCGGCGATCGCGAAGGCAGCGCCGAACCTCGGCTCCGGCACGCCGTGGTGGGAGGTGATGAACGGGTTCGACGTCGCGATCGCCGCCGCCGTGATCGAAGAGATCGATCGCCATGCCGACGCCAGCATCGCGGACCTCGAACGAGCGACGCGCCTGCTCGCGCGGATCGCGTCGTCGCTCCCGCCGGGGCCCCTGCATCGGCGTGAACGAGCGGTCGAGGCCATGCGTGCGCGGGTCATGACCGAATGACCTCGCGGAGTCGTGTCTTGAGCCGCTCGAATCGCTTGCGCAACGCGGCGAGCTCGCGCGCCGTGGGCTCGTCCTCGGACGGCGCGAGGACCTTCGCGATGTCGACCCACGCGAGCTTCCGATCGATGCGGAGCCCGAGCAGCATGTGATCGTCGGGGGCGAGCTCGATCCGGAGCTCTGCGAGCTTCCGCTTGACCTCGGTGCGCTCGTACACCGGGGTAGTGCTGCGGATCCGCGCAACGGCTTCTTGGATCGACGATACCTGCGACAGAGGCACGGCGTTGCGGTTGCGCGCTGTGGTCCTCGCGGTGCGGAGGAACTCGTTGCGGGCGATCCGATACGTCCACACCCGGAGCGTGCTCTCCCAGCGAAACTTCGCGAGTCCCTTCCAGATCCGCTCGCACGCCGCGGAGAACGCGTCCTCGGCCTGGGGCCGGTCGCGCGCAAGCCCATTGAGGAAGCCGAACAGCTCGTTGCCATAAAGCTCGAGCGCGCGCGCGAGCGCACCGTCGTAGTCACGGGCCTCGCACCGCGCGCGAATCTCGAGCTCGACGTGCTCGGGCGTCACGACCACGCGTCACATCCAGAAATGGGTGGGTCCAGTCGGAAAGGAGAAGCCGATGACGACACGATGGATACACGTTCTATGGGGGGCCGCGCTGCTGGCCGGTTGCCTCGACACGACCACCGACACGCCGACGGAGGATACCGCGACGACGACACAGTCGTCGATCGTCCAGATCGGGAACATCTATCAGAACGGGACGCTCGTCTCGTTCGACGATGTCACGAACCCGATCGGAGGGATCAACCTGCAACACGTCGTCGGGCTAACCGCCTGCGATGCGACCGCGCTCTATGCCGTCCAGCAGGACAGCACTACGTACTCGATCTGGTTCAGTAACGACTCCGGCCAGAGCTGGACGTTGAAGTCTTACGCCGGCAAGAGCCGCGAGATCGCCTGTGACCACGCCCAGCTGGCGACGCTCGACGCGAACAAGGTCCTGTGGGTCAGCTCGTTGACTTCGGGCGGATCACTCGGCGCGTGGAGCGCACCGATCAACGCTGTCAGGGTCGATCGCATCCAGGGCGGTGACGGTACGATCTACGGCACCAAGGTCATCGCGGGCGGTGGCACCGACGTCTACACCGCATCGGCGCACTCCGTCGGCGACGCGTTGATCTGGACCGCATTTCCGATCGCGCACATCGGCGCGAGCCAGGTGACCGGCACGGGCGCGATCTCGACCGGCACCGATCATCTGTCCGTCGGCAACACGCTCGCGTGGTCGCGGCGTGCATTCGCCCTCGAACCCACGGGCACGGTCGACTCGAACGCGAGCCTCCTCGCGGGGAGTAACTCGTGGGCTGGCTTCAATACCGGCGGCGAGCGCTACACGACCCTGAGTGCCGCCGCGCCAAATCTCTTGTTCGGGCTCGAGACCAAGAGCGGGGTGGTCCACCTCGGCCGGATCCGCGTCGCCGAGACCAGCTGCTTCGATGGCATCGACAACGATGGCAACGGACTCACCGACGCGGAGGATCCGGCATGCACGCAGGTCGTCGCCAATTCATTCTGTTCGAGCCATAGCGACGGCCGCTATTGCGCGAACCGCTACGAGCCCGCCAACTTTCTCGATCAACCCAATCAGAACGCGTCGCTCACGACTTGCACGAACCACGTCGCGGCGGTCACGCCCGGCGTGTGCCTCGACAATCCGTACGCCTCGAACGCCGATAGCTTGCAGTCGCTCGACAGCCTGACGCCCGTCGAGCCAGCTAACACCGGTCACTATTGCAACGTGCACTGGCCCGATGGCACCTGGGACTTCAGCTGGACCGGATCGAAGCCGTGCACGACACTGCTCGCGGAAAAGCCGAATGGCACGATCGTCCGCGCGGGGATGTACTCGACGACCGGGCTCAACGATGTCTACGTGGCCTGCTCGAACGGCGCGTGGGGCCCGGGTGGTACGACCGGTGCCATTCCACTCCAGGCGGCGTATCAGGGCGTCGGTCATACCGCGAACCACTGCATCTTCTCGGTCACCGCGGCCGCACTGCCGCTGTTCGATCGGATGTTCGCCGCGAGCAGCCAGATCCTGCCGCCCGCGCGTTCGGCCGGCCCGTACGATCACGCTCCGGTCGCGGTCGACCTCGCTCAGTTCGGTCAGGGCCAGACCGGCACGTCGCTCGGCGTCGATCGGTTCGGACGATCGATCGGTGATCGCGAACCCGCGTACGATCTCCCGCTCGACGAAGGTCGCGCCCTGTATGCGGTGGCGGGCGGTGTCGTGATCCCGAGCGGCTCGCGCGTGCGCGACATCACCGGGGTGAATTGTTCCGGAACGCCGAACCAAGGCGAGCTCTACGTCAAGTACAGCGTCGGAACGGATCCGACCTACCGCGAGTCGTTCGTCGTGTACTACGCCCACGTCCGCAAGCGGATCGTGACGCCGGGCCAGACCGTCAAGCCCGGGCAGATCATCGGCTACGTCGGCGCCAGCGGTTGCACCGGCGGCTTCGCCCACCTCCATGCGGGTGTGTTCCGGACGTCGAATACGAACGCGCATACGGCCGCGCATCCCGAGCTCGGATATCGCGTGAACTTCCAGGCGACGACCGACTCGAGTGGCACGAACACCGGTGGGTGGAACTCGATCGATCCGCTGGGCTGGGCCAATGGCTACAGCTTCGATCCGTGGGGCTATATGGTCTGGAGCGCTGACGAGGGCTACGGTTTCCTCGGTGGCGGTGCTTGGAGCACCAACCTGTTCATCCCCGGGCAGCAGTTCAGCTATCCGTGAGCTCGAGTCCAAGCTCGATGGTCCGGAACTGCGCATGGCGCGCGACCGCATGCGCGGCGGCAGACATGCTGCGCGAGCAACTCGGCGCCGAGAATGGCAGCGAGCGCGGTAGACGACCCGGTGAACCCGTTGACGCGGGGAGGGCGAACACACGAAGCTAGACCCTCGGTGGGCACGTGATGTGGAGCTCGTTCGTCGCGATCCTGCAGAAGGAGTTCAAGCACATCCTCCGCGACCGCAGCACGCTGGCCCTGTTCTTCGGGTTGCCGATCATGCAGCTGCTGCTGTTCGGCTTCCTCGATCAGAACGTCCGCAACCTGCCGACCGTGATCGTGGATCAGGACCAGACGCACTACAGCCTGGAGCTGCGCGATCAGCTCCTCGCGACCAGGACGTTCTCGATCGCGCGCATCACGAACAGCCCGGACGAGGCGCGCGCCATGATCGCGCGAGGCACGGCGCGCGTCGGCATCATGATCCCGCCCGACTACCACGAGCGTCGCGCGCGTGGCCAGGAGGCCCAGTTCCTCGTGCTCATCGACGGCTCCGACTCGACCGTCAGCGCCCAGGCGCTCGCGGCGATCAACGGGCTGGTCGCCCAGAATAACTTCGACGTCGCGCGGACCGCGGGCGCACACGCGGTGATGTCGGCGCACCCGATCGTGTTGTTCAATCCGGATGGGCGCAGCGCGAACTACATCATCCCGGGCCTCGTCGCGGTGCTGCTTCAGATCTCCGCGATCGTCCTGGCCTCGATCACGATCGTCCGCGAGCGCGAGCAGGGCACGATGGAGCAGCTCCTGGTCACGCCGATCGACCCGATGGGCCTCGTCCTGGGCAAGCTCGTGCCCTACCTGCTGATCGGGCTCGTCGAGATGGCCATGATCTTGGTGGTCATGCGGTGGGCGTTCGACGTGCGGGTCGAGGGCAGCCTGCTGTTCATCTTCGTCACCGCGGTGATGTACCTGTTCGCGCTGCTCGCGCTCGGGCTCACGATCTCGATCCGCTCGCAGACGTCGATGCAGGCCCAGCAGATGGCGCAGGTGCTGCTGTTGCCGTCGATCTTCCTCAGTGGCTACATCTTCCCGGTCGCGGGGCTGCCCCGCGTCCTCTACTGGATCGGCCGCTGCTTGCCGGCGACCCACATGATCGACGTGTTGCGGGGCGCGGTGCTCCGCTCCGCCGGGCCGTTCGACATGCTGACCAGCCTGCTCGCGCTCGCCGCGATCAGCGTGGTGCTCGTGACGGTCGCGATCCGTCGCGTGCGCAAGCTGACGATCTGAGACGGCCCGAGACGACCCGAGACGACTAGATCTGCGAGGTCGCCAGGTGGACCCACGGATCGGGCCGCGGGCCGCGGGGCAGCCGGAAGCTGTAGATGGTGCAGGTGGCTCCCGGCTCGACGCCGCGCGAGGCCAACCACTCGATGTGATCGCCGAGCCGTTCGTCGAGCGAGAAGCAGCACGGGCCCGGTCGGCCGGCGGCGGCCAGCGCGGCCCCGCACCGCTGCAGATAGTGCGCGAACGTGGGGAGCCACGCGTGCGGGCCGAGCGGCAGGTGGATGAGCGGCCACGGTTCGCCGGTCGACTTGAGGCGCAGATCCTTGCGCCCCGCGGTCGTGACCCAGTCCGCGCCGGCGTCGGGGCTCAAGTCGAGTCCCGGCGTGGTCGGCGCGGGCGGCGCGCCGCCGGGATCGAGCCCGCGGAGCTGTGCGGGCTCGACGAAGTAGAGGGCCAGCCGCGCCGAGGCCCGCCCGATCTTGGCCGCGTGCAGCCCCTTGGAGGCGCGCATCACGTCGCCGTGCTCCCCTTTCATCGCCGCCACGTAGCCGAGCTTCCATTGGCTGAGGAACGACGGACGCATCGAGAGGGCCAGGCCCTTCCACATCATCTTTCGCCACAACCCGGTGCCTCGGACCTCGGGCGCGAGCTTGAGATCGGAGCCGTAGATCGTGGGGAACGTCTTGCCGCCCTGGGTGCAGCGCCGCAGGATGCCGCAGATGCTGCCCTTGAGCCGATCGCCGTCGACCGCGATCAGAAAACGCGGATCGCCCAGGCCGGTGAAGAACGCGGTGTAGTCCTCGCCGTGATCGATGGTGAAGAAGTCCGCGCCGTCGGCGATCGGGTACTCGATCGCGGTTTCGAGCGCGCCCAGCTGATCCTGGTAATCCTTGAGCTCTGCCGGTTCGACGAACTCGATGCGCATCAGGCACGCCTCCCTACTTCGACGCGGTTATAGAACAGGCTCCGGTCCCGCGCCTGCAGCGCGACCCCGAGGGCGTCGTCGAACACGAACTCGGGCGCGAAGTGTCGGCGCAGATCGCGGGTGTTGTTGAGTTGCCGCAGCAGCACGAGGCTGCCCGGGCGCGCGGCCCGCTTGAGCCGGCCGGCCCAGTCGGCGACGAGCTCGTCGTCGGACCAGTCGAATACGTTGGAGACGCTGAACAGGTCGAACTGCTCGAGCCCGGGCACCGCATCGAGTCCGCCGAGCACCAACTCGGGCATCCGGCCGCGGCGATCGCGCGTGTACGCGGGCGCATCGCCGGGGCGGTAGGCGCCGAGCAGCACGTGCTGCAAGAACGGGTTGTGGGCGGCATCATCGCGCCGTAGCCCGCGCGCGAACACCTCGCGGAAGTAGCCGGGATACGAGCCCGGCTGCGCGTGCTGGGTCGCCGCCGGGCCGAACATCGCGTGGAGCAGGCCATCGCTGAAGCACGCCGCGAAGCACGCGGGCCAGTAGCGGTGGGTGGTCCACGTGTTCGCGAGCGCCGCGCGCGTGGCAGCGTCATCGCTGAAGAAGCGCTCGAGCTCGTGCTCGGTCACCACGAACCCGAGCAGCATGTGACGCAAGGTGCGGAACAGCCCTTCGAACTCGCCCGATTGATTGAGCCCGCGCTCGTCGGCCTCGCCGACGTTGAGGTGCGCCAGCTCGCCGGCGGCCGCCGCGGCGGCCTTGTCGCGCACCTGCTCGAGCTGCCGCGGGTTGAGATCGAAGGCGGTCACCTCGAGCTCGGGGTGATCGGCGAGCAGCGACAAGGCCGTGCAGCCGCCGGACGCCACCAGCAACGCGCGGCGCACCCCAAAGGTCGCGATCAGCTGCGCTTCGAGCTCGGGATCTTCGCGAACGACCGCGAACTTCAGTCCGAGCCGGACGGGCACGCCGGCAGCATATCGCGATAGAGCTGCCAGAACCAGTGCGCGCCGAGCAGCAGCGCGTGCGCGACCTGCGCGCGCGCGTCGGGGTCGCGCCACGACGGACGCGCGAGCATCAGCAGATCCTCTGCATGGGTGACGTCGAGATCCTTGTGTACGTCGTAGTGGCGCTGGCTACCCGGCGCCGCCCAGCCGCGCGCGTCCACGGTCGCACCGATGTCGGTGCTGATCGCGATGTACAGGTACTCGATGATGCCGAGCAACGCCGCGCCCGGCGGGTGCGGCTGCGCGAGGCAGAAGTCGAGCAGCGCGTGGTTGAATGCGGTCACGTACACCGGACAGTCGGCGTGCAGCTCGTCCTGAGTGGCGCCGAGGGCACGTAGAAACTGCACGAAGGTCCGCTTGTGGCTCGCGAGCTGATTGCCGCGGCCGTGCTCTTCGGCGACGTTGTCGGCGAGCGCGAGCCGCGCCTCGAGCCGCGGAATGCGCGCCAGCACCGCGGCCAGCGACTGCGAGAAGGCCTCGACCGCGTAGCAGAACGGGACCTGGCTGCGGCAGAACTCGGCCTGCGCGGTGGGCTCGAGCTTCATCCACTGGAAGTATGGATGCAGGGCGAAGTCGTACTCGGCGGCGATCAACCGCACCGCGTCGTCGAGCGCGTCGCACTCGAACAGCGCACGCCAGTCGAGCCGGGGAGTCCTCGGCTGCGAGCTCGTCGGCGCTGGCCTGGCGGACCCGTCCATCATGGACTACGGATCGTACACAGCCGGCGGGAGGATCCGCTAGCTGTAAGCGCTGTGGGATCGGATATCCGAGGAGGCGGTGGATGGTCGGCGGGAGCGACGCACGCGGTTTCGGCGTTGGAGGCGAGCTGACGAACAAGTTGCCCCCACATTCAGGAGTCGATCTCAGCGAGATCGCCGTCCCCTCCGTGCCGCCGACGGTCGACTGCAGATTCACGGATCGCGACCTGCTGTCGAGCAAGGCTCCACGGTTGTTGGACGCCGACGGCGTCGACGACACGCGCTAGAGATGGATGTGGCCTTGCGCGCCGCTCGTGTGGCAGCCGTTCTTGTTGCATCCACTGTCGCCGCTCGCGATGGTGGCGGTCATCGGTGTCGAGGTCGGGCACTCGCTCGCATAGACCGAGATCGGAAACGCGATCGCGTGACTCGTGTAGAAGTTGCCGTTGGTCTGGGCGACCATGTCGAACATCGCGCCGTTCGCATCCTTGACCGTGATCGAACCACCGGCGAGCGCGGCGGTGCCGGCGGCGTTGTACAACGTGCCCGCGAGCGTGAAGCCGTGGTTGTGGCAGCTGTTCATGCAATCCTGACCGGGATTGTGGTGACCGTTGGCGATGTTCGCAGTCACCACGTTCCTGCACGGATACGGTGAGTTGCTACCCATGCCACCGTCCACATTAACGCCGCCTCCTGAGCCCCCGCCGCCATTGCTACCTGCACCCCCACCTGCACCCCCACCTACACC
>JBDTEH010000176.1:0-21432 GCA_039922635.1 Kofleriaceae bacterium
CCGCGCTCGCGAACGGCTTCATTCGCTCGGTCGGCCCGGTCGGCGGCGAGATCTCGCTGCGCAAGCCCGAGCCCTACGGTCGCTATGGCACCGGCCTCGGCAACGACGACGTGCCGATGCGCGACATCGCCGCGATCTACGGCGGGCTACCCGAGCCCGACATGCCGGCCGAGTTCGGGGAGCAGCTCGTCGCAAAGCTGACGACCTAGTGGCCGCGCTGTCCGCGCTGTTCGATCTGGACTGGCGGCGGATCTCGCGATGGGCGTTGCTCGGCGTCGTGGTGATGCTGGTGTGGCTCGCGGCGCCGGCGGCGAAGTGCAGCTTCGTGGCGTTCCGCGACATCCCGCTCTCGGACTACGACACCGCGCCGGACGATCCGGGCCACGCAGATCGCGTACGCGTCGAGGAGGGCAAGAGCTTCTTTGCGAGCTGGATGCACGCGATCGGGTATTGCTACCGGCAAACGCCGTTGCTCGGACAGCAGCCGTGGAAGGACGACCTGCTGCTCGGCTTGTCGTGTATGACCGTGCTCGGCTGGTCACTGCATCGGCTCGAGCGCCGCCGCAAGCGGACCACGCTCGGTGATCGACGGCGCTAAAGCTCGCCGGCAAACCGCGGCCCATCGGACGGCGCGGGGGTGAATTCGACGGTGTCGTCGAACACCTTCGCCCAGTCGCCGGCGCGCCACTTCGCGGCGGCGTCGCGGATCTTGTCGGGCGAGCTCGATACGAAGTTCCACCACAGGTAGCGCGGGCCGAGTGGTTCGCCGCCGAGCACGACGAGCCGCACCGGACCGTCCGCCGTGATCACCGGCGAGGCGCCCTTCGCGATCACGGCGAGGTGACGCGGCCCCAGGCGCTCGGCGCCGATCGTGACGGTGCCCTCGACGAGGTAGAGCGCGCGCTCGGAGTAGCCCTCGGGCATCGCGATCGTCGCGCCGGGATCGAGCGTGATGTCCGCGTAGCACATCGGCGACACCGTCTCGACCGGCGAGGTCGCGCCGTAGGCGGTGCCGGCGAGCACGCGGATCGTGCGCCCGCGCTCGGCGAGCTCGGGCAGCGACGCCGCGGGGTGGTGAGCGAACGTCGGCTCGCTGTCCTCGAGCGCCTGCGGCAGCGCGACCCAGAGCTGGAGGCCGTGCAGGTCGTGCTTGGCGCCATCGCGCGCGACCCGCTCGCTGTGGGCGATCGCCTTGCCGGCGCTCATCCAGTTGATCGCGCCCGGGGTGATCGACTGCTTCGAGCCGAGCGAGTCACGGTGCAGGACCTCGCCGCGGAACAAGTACGTCACCGTCGCGAGGTGGATGTGCGGGTGCGGCCGCACGACCAGCTCGTCGAGGCTCGCCGGTCCCATGTGATCGAGGAACACGAACGGGCCGACCATCTTGCGGCCGATCGCGGGGAGCACGCGGCCCACGGTGAAGCCGCCGAGGTCGCGCGGTCGCGCGTCGAGGACCTGGTCGATGTCGGTCACTCGTGGTCTCTCATGACGTCACTCGAACCGGAACGACTTGGGGTCCTTCTCCATGATCCGCTCCATCGCGGCCTCTTCGAGAAGATCGATCATCCGCTGGCCGCCGTACTTCTTCATCAGCTTGTCGTCGTACTCGTCGGCGATCAGCGCGACGTCGCGCAGCGTCGCCATCAGCTCCTCGGGATCGAGCGTGGTGCCGCCGAGGATGGTGTGGCTGAACAGCACGGTCTGCTCGTCTGGATCCCACGCGAACGCGCCGAACCGGAGGTGACCGTTGAGCTCGAGGAGCTGCTTCGCGAGCGGGCCGTCGACATCGACCCCCTTCACGAGCTGCGAGACGCAGCGGACCATCGCCTTGTTGTCGCCCCACGGGACGACGCTGATCATCACGTACGCGGAGCCCTGCTTGAGGACGTACAGCGAGTCATCGATCTTGCGGTACGCGTTGCTGTCCTGGAGCGTTTTCTCGATGAGGAGAGCCGTGGCCACTTCGGCGGGGTTCATGCGTTGTTGTTAACACGGGCGCCCGGGCGTGTGCGGACTGTCACCGACTCGAAGATGATGGGGCCTCGCGACGCTCGGTTCAGACCGTGCGATAATGACCACGTGAGGCGATGGCTGCTCGCGCTCGGCGTGGTCGTGGTCGTGGCGACACGTGCCCGCATCGCCGTCGCCGATACGATCCAGGAGATCGTCGTCGAGGACAACGAGAAGACCACGTCCGATACGGTCGAGCTGATCGCGAAGGTCGAGGTCGGCGATCCGTGGACTCCGGACATGGTCGACGTCATCAAGACGCGCCTGGTGTCGAGCGGGTTGTTCAAGGACGTCGAGGTGTTCTACGAGCCGGTCGCGGGCGGCGTGCGCGTCCACATGCTCGTGCGCGACAAGCACTCGTGGGTGATCGCGCCCGCGTTCTACACGCAACCGACGAACGTCGGCGGCGGCGTCGGGTTCGGCGAGAACAACCTGTTCGGACTCGACCAGAAGCTGCTGCTCTACGCGCAGATTGCGACCGGCGATACCTACTTCGTCGGCGCGTGGGTCGTGCCGTCGATCGGCGGGACGCGGTTCTATACGCAGGTCGACACCTACGACAAGCACGCGCGCAACATCGAGTACGCGGCCCCGACTGCATACCTCTCGAACCCGCGCGCGGTGCGGCGCTCGTACATCGACTACTACAACGCGGGGCTGCGGCTCGGCTACGACTTCTACAAAGGCATCATCAAGCTCGACACTCGGCTACGCACCGCGCGGGTCTCGTACAGTCACGTCGAGCTCGACACCCAGGACAACCCGGGCGTCACCGCGGCCGACGCCGGCGCGACCGATCCGGCGAACATCCCGGCGCCGGGCAAGAGCGGTTGGGATACCTCGCACGAGATCACGCTGACGATCGACCGCCACGCGAACTGGTACGGCATCGCGAGCGGCGGCAAATACACGTTGACGTTCGAGCACTCGGTGCTCAACAGCGACTTTCACTACTACGAGTTCAACGCTTCGGCTTACAAGGCCTGGCCGATCCTCGAGTCGCACAACCTCGTGTTGAAGGCGCACCTCGACGTCGGCCACGACATGCCGTTCCAGCAGGAGTTCCTGACCGGCGGGACCTCGATGCGCGGCTGGTTGAACAACCAGTTCCGGGGCGACTTCCGGACGCTCGTCAACGTCGAGTACTCGGTGCCGCTGTTCGAGCTGTACGGGCTCGGCTTTCGCGGGCTCGGGTTCTGGGACTCCGCGTACACCACGTTCCTCGCGACCGACAACCCCGAGCGCGCCTACCTCCCGGGCAGCGCGACGCGCGGGCTGGTGCCGTTCAAGAACTCGGTCGGCGTCGGCACCCGGCTGTTCCTGCGCCAGATCGTGCTGCCGCTGCTCGGCCTCGATTTTGGCTACGGGCTCGAGGCCCACGACCTGCAGATCTATCTCGCGATCGGCCTGACGGACTGATGGTGATGATCACCTCGCGCCGCGTGCGCGGCGCGCAGAGCTCGCCGAACTCGGTAGTTCGGCTCGCTTCGGGTTCCGCCGCTGCAGCGCCGGCGAACCGATGCGGTAGGGGCTCAGCGCCGATGAGGTGGCTGATCGTCGCGCGACGGTGCGATGTGGTGTACGAACGGGGAGCCCGATGAGGTTTTGCCCGTTCTGCAGCGCCGAGAACGCCGACGACCTCGCGGTCTGTCAGGCATGCGGCCGCCGGTTGCCGCCGCTACCCCCGCGCCGCGGGCCGACACGCAACGCGCCGCCGACCGGGATCCAGCTGCCGAATCGCCCGGCGGGCAGCGCGAGCCCTCCGGCGCGAAGGCCCGGTAGCTCGGTCCCGCCGCCCCTACCGGCGTCCGCGTATGCCCCGATGCCCGCAGCCGTGCCCACCGCGGTCGCGCCGCACGACACGTCGCCCGAGGCGACCACCGTCGAGCCCGAGCCGGTCGAGGCGACGATCGTCGCGCCGCCGCTCGATCTCGCCCTCGCGCTCGCCGAGCCGCCGGTTTCGGCGCAAGGCCATGGCCCGACGACCGGTGCGCCTGCGTACGCGCCGTCCGGGGCATCGGGCCCGACCTCCGGGGTCCCCGCGGTCGAGCTCCAGCTGCGAGACTCCGCGCCCGCGTTGCCGCCGCCGCCCTCGCCCTCGTCATCGCCCTCGCCCTCGGCCTCGCCCTCGTCCTCGCCATCCGGCGACGACCACCGCCGGCAGCTCGCGAACGCGCTCAACCCCGGCCCCGCCGCGCAGCGCCGCGATGCCTCCGCCGAACCCCGCATCCCCGCCGATCGGCGCGCTCGACCTGATTCGAAACAACCGCTGTCACCCACCGCGCTGACGCGGCCCCATTCGCCGTCGCAACCACCTCCCGTGGGGTTCGGCCAGCCCGCGGCGAAGCCGGTGCCTCCCAGCGGACCGAACCACACCGCGCTCGGCATCCGGCCACAGCCCCTGGGCCGGCGCGCCGGGTCCGTCCCCCCACCGCTGCCCGGCAGTGGGCCGCACGGGGCGCCTGCTCCCGGGGCCCAGTTCGGCGGCGATACGTTCGTCACCGATAACGACTTCTCTCGCCCGCAGATCCAGGCGCTCGTCCCGCGCGATGGGGTGGATCCACCGCCGACCCGGATCCGCACCGACGCCTTGGTCGACCGCCCGTTCACACCGGCGCAGGTGCTCGCGGTTCCCGAAATCCCCGAGCCCGGTCTCGTCAAGGCCGCGCGCTACACGTACATCTTCGCCCGCGCGCGCTGGCAGCGCCGGGGCGCGATCAAGCAGCTCGGGATCGAGATCCGCCAGGACACCGACGCGCTCGATCAGGTGCTCGGCGCGCTCGGCGCGGAGGCACGCGCGGCGCGCGTCGAGGGCCGCGTGTTCTCCGCCGAGAACTCCGCGATCTCCGACGCGCAGGAGCGCATCAATAACCTGAACAAGGAAGGCGATGAGGTCGAGGCTCGCAAGGCCGAGGAGAACTCGAAGTTCGTCGACGTCGAGCGCGAACGCAACGCGAAGCTGACCGAGGCCGAACGCATGGTCGGCGAAGCGCAGAGCGAGCTGTCCAACCTCGAAGGCCAGCGCCGGAGCATGCGCGACAAGCGCAAGGAGCTCGAGCGCCGGCTCAAGGCCTATCTCAAGGCGGCCGACGATCACGACCGGCAGGCCGGGAGCGCCCCACTCGGCGATCAACGCCAGGAGCTGCGCCGGGTGGCCGAGGGCCACCGCAAGGAGGCCGCGGCGCTCGAGCCCGAGCGCCAGGACATCGATCGCCGGCTCGGCTCGATCGAACGTCCCATCAACGAGCTGATGGCGCGCCTCGACGCCGGCAAGGCCGAGCTCGACGCCGCGAAGCGCTCGCTCAACGACGCCCGCGAGGGCCACACCCACCGCCTCGCCGAGCTCGACGCCGAGCAGAAGCGCAAGACCCGCGAGATCGGGCTCGCCGAGAGCGAGATCCAGCGCCGGCTGGTCACGCTCGGCACCCTGGTCAACCTCAACCGCATCGAGGACCCGCGGTTCGCCGAGCTGTACGGTCGGATCGACCGCCTGCGCGGCGCGATCACGGCCCGCACGACCGAGATCGAGAAGCTCGCGGCCGAGCGCGAGGCCTACGACCGTGGGGCACTCGTGAGAGGCGTCGCGACGATCGGCGGCGCGATCCTGATCCTGATCGCCCTGATCGTCATCGTCGCGGCGATCCTGTAGTAACCTCCGACTCCCGGTGCCCAAGGTCCTCGTCTCTAATAACAACGAGCTCCTGCGCCACTTCACGGCGCCGGCGTTCGCGCGCCTGGGCCTCGAGATCCTCGTCGCGAACTCCGCGGAAGAGGCGCGCCAGCTGTTCGTCCAGGAGGAGCCCTCGCTCGTGGTGCTCGATGCCGAGCCGGCCGAGAGCCTCGATGTCGCGCGTACGATCAAGCACCACAACAAGTCCACGCGCGTGATCCTCGTCGCCGGCAAGCGCCTCTCCGGCGATCAGATGCGCGAGATCTCGGCGTGTGGCTGCGACGAGCTGTTGATCGCACCGATGACCGCGGACGAGCTCCACGACGTGGTCGCGATCCAGCTCGGCGAGACCCGCCCGGGCACCGAGGGCTTTCACACCTCGATCTCGCTCGGTGGACGCACGATCGAGTCGACCGTGTCGAACCTGTCGGTCGACGGTGTGCGGCTGGTCGTCGCCGAACCGGTCTCGGAGGGTCAGGTCGTCGAGGTCACGATCGTCCCCGATTCGAGCGAAGGTCCGGTCACGATCCACGGCACCGCGGTGTGGGCGCAGCCGCGCGACGGCAAGACCGTCGTCGGGATCGCGTTCGGTGCGCTCGACGAGCGCGCGCGCGCGATCCTCGCGAAGCTCACGCAGTGGCAGGTCCAGCACCAGGGCGAGCGCACCCGGGTAGTGTTGCGTGGGGACTTCACCGAGGCGACCCGGTTCGACGAGCTGTTGCCCGCGATGGTCGGCCGCGTCGTGTTCGATACCGCCCAGGTGACGTACATGAACTCGCTCGGGGTCCGCGCCTGGTGCGAGTTCCTGCGCCAGGCCCGGATCCAGGGCTACGAGTTCCACGCCTGCTCGGTGCCGTTCATCCTGCAGGCATCGATGGTGCGCGATGTCGTCGGCCGCGGCACGGTGACCTCGTTCTTCGCGCCGTTTCATTGCATCAGCTGCGATCACCAGGAGGAGCGCCTGCTGCAATCCGCGGCGATCCTCGCGTCGGGGCTCGAGCCGCCCGTGTTCAAGTGCCCGAGCTGCGGCGGCGCGCTCGAGTTCGACGACCTGCCCGAGCGCTACTTCGTGTTCCTGCAGGACGACGCCGACTGACGGCGACGGGGACGTACTACAGTTTCACAAGTTCGATTCTCGATGTCCGCGACATGATTGGGCGCGGCCCGACGTTCGCACCGGCTTACGGCGTGTGCACCGGCACCGGCACGGTGATCGGCGCGTGATCGGGCGCGGTCTTCAACGAGCCGGTCTCCGAGGCCCACAGGACATACGCGATCACGCAGAGCCCGAGCATCGCGATCACGAGCAGTGCCGAGAACGGCACCCGGTCGCCGAACGTACGGCGCCCGAAGAACCGACCGGCCGAGCGCTTGTGGATCGTCGACGTGACGTCCTGCGCGAACGTCGAGGGCGCGCGCGCCTTCTGCAGGCCCGAGAGCGCGTTGCGGGTCTCGACCATGTCGTCGTGAACACGCCGGTACGCGGGGTCGCCGGCGATCTTCGACGCGACCGCGTCCTTCTCGGGGCCTGAGAGCGCGCCGTCGAGATAGTCGGAGACCTCGACGATGATGAGATCGGCTGGTTCGCTCATGTCTCCTCTCCTACGTGACGCTGCAGCCGCTTGCGCAACACGGCGCGCGCGCGGTGCAGTCGCGACTTGACGGTACCGTCGGCGAGCTCGGTGATCTTGCAGATCTCCTCGATCGAGAGATCCTCGACGTCGCGCAGCACGACCACGATGCGCTGATCCTCGTCGAGCTCGGCGATCGCGTCTTGCAGCACCTTCTCCATCTGCACCGCCTCGAGGGCGCGGTCGGGCGCCTTCGGCTGCGGTGCGCCGATCGCGCCCATCGCACCGTGCTGGCCGTTCGAAGCTTCGTCGAGCTCGTCGCGATCGCGATCGTGGCGGCGCGCGAGGTACTTGATCCGGTTCTTGCACGTGTTGACGGCGATCCGGTAGAGCCAGGTCGACAGCTTCGAGTCCTCGCGGAACGTATCGATCGACTTGAACACCTGGATGAAGACCTCCTGCGCGACGTCTTCGGCCTCGGCCCGATTGCCCAACATCCGGAACGTGAGGTTGAACACCCGGTCCCGATGCGCCTCGATCAGCTCGCGAAACGCCCGCTCGTCCCGGTCGCGAAGGCGCCGAAGTAACGAGCGTTCGAGGTCAGACATGAAGAGCCGGAAGCATACTCAACCCCTGGATCAGACACTCGATCTGGCCCGAGGGTTTCGTGGGGCAGCTTTCTAGATGGCTTTTCGGGCAACTGCGCTGTACGTTTGTTTGGCCACTCCGTCGGTTATGTCTCCGTTTGCGTTCGCTACGGCCATTGTTTCCGGTGCTCAGTGGGCAAGAGTTCTGAAACCCGCTTTCGAGCACGGAGGCCCCTCGTGGGGCGGGTCGTTACATGCAACCGGGCCGGTTCGAGCAAGCGATGAACACTCGTCTGTATGTTGGTAATCTTTCGTTCAACACGACCGCCGATGGTGTCCGCACTGCCTTCCAGCAGTTCGGCACGGTAAGCGACGTCCACCTCGTGTCCGATCGCGAGACGGGCCGCTCGCGCGGCTTCGCCTTCGTCACCATGGGCACCCCCGAGGAGGCCGCGAAGTCGATCGAGGGCATGGACGGCAAGACCCTCGATGGTCGGCCCCTGCGCGTCAACGAGGCCGAGCAGCGCCAGCAGCGCGGCGGCGGCGGCGGCGGCGGCGGTGGTGGCTTCCGCGGCGGTGGCGGTGGCGGTGGCTATTCCGGCGGCGGCGGCGGCGGTGGCGGTGGTGGCGGCGACTGGGGCGGTGGCGGCGGTGGCGACGGCGGTGGTGGTCGCGGCGGCCGTGGCGGCCGTGGTCGCGGCGGCGGCGGCGGCGACCGCTGGTAGTCAGAAGGTAGAGTCGGCGTTCTGACCGGGCTGCAACCGCGGCCCGAAGAAGCGTAGGCTCGCGATGAACATCGTCTCGTCGCTGCCGTCGACGGCATGGCGTGCAGCGACATCGAGACCGTACTTCATACCGGCGAGCCCCAGGCCTGCCGACAGGTACGTCACGCCGAGCCCGGAGTCGTGCAACACACCGGCGCGCAGCGGGAAGCCCACCTGGCCGCTGTCGTTGCGCATGAACAGCTCGGCACCACCGCCGTAGCGAGCGGAGTGGTCGCCGTCGATCAACTTCCAGCGCGCGTCGAAGCTGAGCGCGAGCATCTGGACGGGCCGCACGAGCACGCCTCCACCGGCGGCGCGCGGGAACTCGGGCGACTCCGTGCCGAACGCGTTGTAGACCGCGGCACCGACGGAGATCGCGTTCGCGATCCGGTAGTTGGCGCCAACGTCGAACGTGAAGCCGCTGGTGTCGTCCTCACCCATCACGTTGGTGGTGTGGTGAAAGTACTTCGCCGAGCTCCCGAACGAGAGCCCCGGAGAGATCGGGTAGGCGAGCGTCGTGCCCGCGATGTGGGTCGCGCGATGATCGCTCACGCCCATGAGATCCGGGTTCGAGCCGGCGTAGTCGTAGTAGAAGCAGCCGGGCAGCACGTTCGTCGAGTCGCACGCCGACGCGCTGACCAGCGAGGCCGAGTCCGAGGCACGGTAGCCGTAGCCACCCTCGAACACGAGCTCCTGGTTGAGCGGCAGGCCGGCGGGGTTGAGGCCGATCGCGGTCGACCCGGTCGCGCCCGCTCGCATCGCTTCACCGACCGCGATCTCGCGGGGGCCGAGGTCGTCGACCAGCGAGTCGCCCTCCGCGTGAGCGCTCAAGGTGATCGAGGCCAACATGCCGACGGTGAGTCCGATGCGAAGCCGCATTGCAAAGTCATGGCGCGGTTCTCGATCAGGGGCAAGAAACGGGATTCAATTGCCATTTCGGCACGCAAACCTGGTTCACACTCACTGAATGTCGGCCTGCCTGGGCCGTCACATGTCCGTTCGTCGAAAGAGGAAGCATGCGCCTACGTCTGCTCGCAGGAATCTTGTTCGTCGGTTGCACCGTCAATACGACACCCGCTCCGCAATACGGCCCGGGCTACCAGCAACCGCCACCGCAACCGCCGGCCTATCAGCCACCGGCGCAACCGCCGGTCGAGCAGCCAGCTCCACCACCGTCGCAGCCGGCGGTGCAACCGGTGCCGCCGCCGGAGCAGACGACGTACACGCCGCCGCCGCCGCCTCCGCCGGCCGACGTACCGGTCCAGTACGACCAGCCGACGTACGACGACGTCAACGTCACGCTCGGCGGTGACGCGGTCCCGAGCGTCGACGTGTTCTACGATCAGCTCGATCCGTACGGCACCTGGTACGACGACCCGACGTACGGGTACGTGTTCACGCCGAACGTCCAGGGCTACGTCCCGTACACGAACGGGCACTGGAAGGACACCGACGCGGGCCTGTTGTGGGTGTCGGCCGATCCGTTCGGCTGGGCCACCGATCACTACGGCCGCTGGATCTGGAACAACCGCTGGAGCTGGGTGCCCGACACGACGTGGGGGCCGTCCTGGGTGCACTGGCGCCAGACCAACGGCGTGGTCGGCTGGGCCCCGGCCGGCTACTCGAGCGACGCATACGTGCCCGAGGATGACTGGCACTGGGTCGTGGCGCCCGACCTGTTCTCCACCACGCTCGATCGTCGCTACATCCGCGATCACCGGACGTACTACGGCGCGAGCGTGCCGATCGATCGCTACCACCGCCACGGCAAGGACGTCTGGGTCGCCGGTCCGTCGGAGGATTGGTTCCAGCGCAACCACGTCACCTACGTGCGTGAACGCGCCGAGGCCGCCGAGCTCGGCCGGCTCGACGCGCAGCGCCGCGCCGAGGCCGAGCGCAGCGCGCGCGCGCGCCAGCACGAATGGGATCAGCGCCGCCACCGCGAGCAACAAGTTCAGCACGATCTCCAGCAGCGCGAGCAGCGCCAGCGCGAGGAGCAGAAGCGGCTCAGCGATCAGCAACGCAAGCTCGCCGACGAGCAGCGCAAGCAGGCCGCGGACCGCCAGCGGCTCGCCGATCAGCGCCGCAAGATGGACGAGGATCAACAGCACGCGAAGAACGATCAGGACCGCCGCCGGCTCGAGGACCAGCGCAAGCGGCTCGACGCGCAACAGAAGCAGCTCGACGACCAGCACAAGCGCGAGGCGCAGGTGCAGCTGAAGCATCAAGAGGACGAGCGCCACCGCCGCGACGACGAGGCCCGCAAGCAGCAGGCCGAGCTCGACAAGAAGAAGGCGGACGATCAGCGCCGGTTCGAGGACCAGCAGCGCAAGCAGCAAGAGGAGCAGCGCAAGAACCAGGCGGACAACGATCGCCGCCGCGCCGAAGATCAGCACCGCCTCGACGAGCAGAACCGCAAGGCCGCCGACGAACAGAAGCGTCGCGATGACGACGCGCGCCGCAAGCAGGACGAGGACAACAAGAAGCACGCGGCTGAAGATCAGCGCCACCAGCAAGACGAGCAGCGCAAGCAACAGGCGGATCAGCAGCGCCTGCAGCAGGAGCAGCAGAAGAAGGCGGCCGAGGACCAGCGCCACCTGCAGGAAGATCAGCGCAAGCAGCAGGCGGACCAGCAGCGCCTGCAGCAGGAGCAGCAGAAGAAGGCGGCCCAGGACCAGCGCCATCTGCAGGAAGATCAGCGCAAGCAGCAGGCGGATCAGCAGCGCCTGCAGCAGGAGCAGCAGAAGAAGGCGGCCCAGGACCAGCACAAGCAGCAGGTCGATCAGCAGCACCTACAGCAGGAGCAGCAGAAGAAGGCCGCGGCTGACCAGAAGAAGCAGCAGGTCGATCAGAAGAAGCTCGACGAGGACAAGAAGCGCGAGGAAGAGACCAAGCAGCACCACCACTAGGTGCCGAGCGGGTCGCGCGTCACGACGGCAGCAGCTGCTGGAGCATCTGCTGGAACGTCGCGTTGACCTCGGTCTGTTGCGCGGCGCGGAACCGGCCGAGCTCGAACACCTGATCGATCGCGTGATCGTGGTGCAGGCCCTTGCGATCGAGCAGCATGCGGACCTTCAAGTTCGCACCGAGGTACTCGATCGTGATCCGGATCTCGTTGATGCCCATCTGCTTCGCGAGGTTCGCGGGCGGCGCGAACGTGCCCTCGAAGTGCTGGCCGACCGCGACGCTATTGATGTCGACGACGCGGTAGTCCATCGCGCCGAGCGCGTCGCGGATTCGCTCGATGTCGGGGTTGCGCATCGTGATCGGGATCGCGGCGTGGATGTCGCTGGCCCAGTTGATATCGACGTCGCCGCGGATCTCCCAGCTCACGTCGCGCGAGGACATCGCGGTGCCGGCCGGGACCCGCAACTGGAACGGTAGCGGCAGCACGTCGCCGTGCGCGGCGCGCCACGGACCTTGGCGGACGAGGAAGCGGTCCCAGACGTGCCCCGTCGAGCCGCCCTGCTTGTGATACTCGACGAGCTCGACCGTGATCGACGCGACCGTCTGGTGGTCCTCGGAGGTGAACTCGACGTAGCCGTCGATCGTGCCGCCGCTCCAGAACGTGTCCTGCGGCAGCGCGAGCAGCATCACGCCGTTGGAGTTCGAGCCCTGCTTGCGATACGCCATCGTTGCCGGTAGCGGCGTCGATGCACCGCCGGCTCCGATCCCGACCGGCGGTGCGGGCGGCGCGACCGCCATGTCCGCGTGCTGTTGCTGGCGCGCAGCGATCAGCGCCTTGAGCTCGGGTGGGACGTCCTGCGCCATCACGGTGGCGCTGCCGTCGATCTCCCAGTGCACGCCGAGCTGGACGTGGCCGAGCCAGATCTGGGACTGCGGGCTGATCGGCGCCGGTCCCGTGCCGAGGTGCTGGCCATCGAGCCACGTCCCGTTGGCCGAACCGAGATCGTGGATGAACACCTGGCCGTTCTCGGCGAACACCTCGGCGTGGCGCCGCGACAGCGTTGGATCGCCGAACGCGAGCTGGCACGTGCTCGGGTCGCGACCCGCGAACACGCGCGCGGTCACACCTTCGAGCTTCGTCTCGGCCGTACCCAGCTGCAGGCGGATCGTCATGGTGTCCACGGTATCACGTGGTGTATGTCAGGCGCCGTGAGCTACGAAGAGCCCGACGTCGAGCCGGCGAGTATTCCTCAAGCCATCGCCGTTCCGCCGCTCCAGCGGCCCGACGACTCCACGCTGCAAGGCACGATCAACGTCAAGACGGTGATCGTCGGCATCCTGGTCGCCGCCGTGATGGGCGCGTCCTACCCGTACATGGTGCTGAAGCTGGGCTTCGGTCCGAACGTGTCGGTGGTCGCCGCGTTCTTCGGGTTCCTGTTCCTGCGCCTGCTCGATTTCGGCACCGGTCACTACAACCGGTGGCAGAACAACCTCGTCGAAGCGGCCGGTACGAGCGCGGCACAGACCGCGTTCATGTGCGTGTTGCTGGGTGCGTTCGACATCCTCCACCACACCCGACCCGACATCTTCTCGATGCAGCTCACGCCGCTGAAGTCGTTCCTGTGGCTGAGCGCCGCGTGCACGCTCGGCGTGCTGATGGCGGTGCCGCTGCGCCGGCACTTCGTGGTCGACGAACAGCTCCCGTATGTCGATGGCATGGCGACCGCGGAGACCCTGGTCGTGATGGACCCACCGAAGTCCGCGAGCGCGGAGGTCAAGCGCAACGCGCTCGCCGCGTTCCGCGCCGTGATGTACGGCGTCGCGGCCTCGGGCCTGTTGATGTTCCTGCGCTCCGACGCGCAGCTGATGCCGCACCTCACCGGCTGGGTCGGGCTGCCCGAGGGCTGGGACGCACCGTGGTCGTTCTTCAAGACCGTCGAGCACGTCGTCACCGACAAGGGCACGCAGGAGATCGTCCACGGCGTCATCCTCGCGAACCTCGCGGTCGGCGCGTCGTACTCGCTGCTGTCGATCGGCTCCGGCATGATCGTCGGCCTCCGCATCAACGCCAGCATGATGCTCGGCGGCGTGCTCGCCTGGGTGGTCGCCCCGTACTTCCTGGCCAGGTACGCGGTCCCGATCCACCACGTCAATCACGTGATGGTCGCGACCGATACGCCGTCGCGGACCGAGGTGCTGTTCTGGGTGATGTGGCCCGCGACCGGCATGCTCGTGATCGGCGGCCTCACGGCGCTCGCGCTGCGCTGGCGCATGCTCGTCGACACGTTCCGCAGCCTGCGCAAGGCCAGGATCGGTAGCGACGAGTTCCCGATCCAGCTGGTCGGCGTGGGCATCGTGATCTCCGGCACCGCGTTGTGCGTGGTCCAGGCGGTGATGCTCGACATGCCGGTGTGGATGACGATCTCCGCGATCATCCTCTCGGTGCCGTTGATGCTGGTCGGCCTGCGCGTGCTCGGCGAGACCAACTGGGGCCCGATCAGCGCGCTCTCGAACATGATGCAGGGCGTATTCGCGCTGCTCGCACCGGGCAACGTCGCGGCGAACATGGTCGCTTCGGGCACGACCGGCACGGTCGCGACCTCGTCCGAGGCGATCATGCAGGACTACAAGTGCGGCGAGATCATCGGCACCAAGCCGCGCAACCTGACGATCATGCAGTTGATCGCGGTGCCGGTGGGCGCCGCCGCCGTCGCCTGGATGTATCCGGCGCTGGTCCGCGCGTTCGGGATCTTCGACACCGTCGACGCGTCCGGCAAGGTCCACGCGGCCGGGCTAACCTCGCCGATCTCGAACAAGTGGTCGGGGTTCGCGCAGATCCTGAAGGACGGCGTCAGCTCGCTCGACTCGTCGGCGCTGTGGGCGCTCGTGATCTTCTCGATCCTCGGTGCGGTGTTCACGGTGCTCGAGACCAGGCCGGCGCTCAAGAAGTGGGTGCCGTCGCCGACCGGCATCGGCATCGGCATCCTGGTGCCGTTCAACGTGATCTCGACGATGTTCCTCGGCGGCGTCGTCGGTGTGCTGTGGGAGAAGTACTCCAGGCGCACGGCGGACATCTACATGGTGCCGCTCGCCTCGGGGTTGATCGCGGGCGAGGCGCTGGTCGCGGTGTTCGCGTCGATCTACCTCGCGGCGATCGGATCGTGACGGACTAGCGCAGCTTCGCGGCGGCGTGGAACACGCGCGTCACCGTCGCGTCGTTCTCGACGACCGGCTGCGCCCACAACGCGTGGATCACGCGGTGGTCCGCGTCGACGAACAGGCTCTCGTGATCGCCGAGCGCGAGCGGGCCGCGGCGGCCGAGCGGCAGCGCCGCGAACGGCAGCGTGTTGATCGCGCCCGCCACCACGCACTTGGCCGCGCCGATCGTGCACGTCGCGTGGACGAACCGGCCGGTCGCGCCGGCGTTGTCGTAGTACGCGACGTGCAGCGTGCCGGTGATGGGATCGAGCGCGAGGTTCGGCACGAGGTGGATCGCGCAGCCATCTCCGATCGCGCGCCGCGTCCAGGTCTTGCCGGCGTCATGGGTCGCCGCGATCACGATGTCCCACACCGCATCGCGGCCGCCGCGCACGTACGCGACGTACAGCCACCGGCGCCGGGCATCGGCGGCGACGCTCGGGTTCGCGAAGTAGGTCGGGATCAGCTCGTCGCGGCCGCTGACCACGAGCGGCGAGGTGAACGTCGCGCCGTCTCGGGAGGACGCGTACTCGATCTGCTGCATCGCCGAGCCGTAGCCGCCGTGGTCGTCACCATCGAGGGTCACGACGTGCAGCACGCCCTTGGCGTCGACGACCGCGTTGCCATAGGCGCCGGCGAGTGGCGTGGTGGTCGAGACGAACGTCGCGCCGCCGTCGTGCGACGTGCGCACGCGCAGGCCGTGCTCGGCTTCGCCGTACATCACGTAGAGCACGCCCCGGGCCGCGGCGAGCATCGGGGTGCCGAGCGGACTACCGTCCTCGGCCTGCACCGGGTGCGGCGCCGACCACGCGAGCCCGTCGGTCGAGACCGCGAGCTCGATCGCCTCGCTGTCGCGCCAGGCCGCGTAGTAGCGATCCTGGCCTGCGGCGCTGGCGCCGTGCGCGATCACGACACCGTGGCCGGTCGCGGTCGGCGCCTCCGGTGCGAACGCCACGCCTTGCGGTGTCGTGACGAGCGCGATGAAGCCGCCGGCGCGGACCGCCCCACTCGGTTCGCGACCGGTGGCCCATGGTTCGGCGTCGCCGAACGCGGGATCGTGGAGCGCCGGTCCCGGACAGCGCTTCGCGACGATCGCCGCGAGGTTCGGCAGCGAGCAGGCGTGCCAGGCACGATCGCAGATGTAGCCCTCGTCGCCCCGGCAATCGGCGTCGCTCGCGCAGCTCGCCATGCAGGTTGGCCCCAATCGTCCGGTCTCGACACAGGTGCCGTCGCACGCCTCGCACCCCGAGGCGCAGTAGCCGCCTGGCAGCGCGAGGCAGGTGAGCGCCGGCGCACAGGTCGCATCGGTCACACACGCCTCGCCGCGCGCGTGAGGTCGATCTGGCGTGAGCACGACCGCAGCATCGGGCGTGGGTGCGGGTCTCGGCGCAACGCTCACGGGCGCGCGCGCGGGCGCGCTCGAGCATGCAACGAGCAGCGTGAATAAGCCCGGCGCGCGCATCGTCGAGTTATAACGCCGCCATGCGCACACTTACGTATTGTCTCGCGCTCGCTTCGACTGTCCTGGCCACCTCCGGCCCCGTCCTCGCCGATACCGCGAAGGGTCCGGTCGCCACCATGCCGAAGGTGGGCGACACGCTGAACCAAGGCGGAGGGGCCGCCTGGCCGAAAATGAAGTGGCTCTACGATGCCCCGTCGGCGAAGGACGCCGCCGGCAAGGTCGTGATCCACTGGTTTTGCCAGCCCAAGGTCCAGGCGTGCGTCGACGATCTCGCGCGCGTGATCACCCTGCGCGATACGGGCAAGGTCTACATCGTCGCGTACATCAACGCGCCGTCCTCGTACGAGGCCAAGAAGGTCGACCCGATCCGCGAGAGCGAGGGAGTGGGGCGCGGCACGGTCGCCTTTGGCAAGGGCGTGACCACGCTCGACAAGCAGCTCGGCATCACCGGCCCCGCGAGCTTCGTCGTCGATGTCGCGGGCAAGGTCCAGCTGGTCTCGACCGCGACCGATGCGACCGCGCTCGACGCGCGCGATGCGAAGGTCACCGAGCTCGTCAAGAGCATCAAGGACTACACGTCGCATCCGGACGGGCCGGTGACGGTCAAGGCAGGCGATCATTTCACGCTGTCCCTCAAGATCGAGCTCGCGAGCTGGCTCAACTACGCCGCGGCGCGTGCCAAGGAGTTCGAGCTGACGGTGCCCAAGGACATCAAGTGCAACGCGACCAAGCTCACGGGGGATCAGCTCAAGGTCGAGGGCCACACCCTGATCGCGCAGGTCAGCTGCTCGGGTCCACACGGCACGTACGAGGCGCGCGGATCGATCAAGTTCGGTTATGACGCTCCGAGTGGCGCCGGTTTCGGCAACGTCGACGGCGTGGTCTGGAAGTTCCAGATCCTGCCGTGATGATCAAGCCGCGGGCGCGGCTTCGGGCACCGGTTTGGCTACCGGGGGAACCTTCGCCGCTCCGGACTGGATCGCGGCGATCAGCCCGAGCAGCGCGGCGGCACCGGACACAAACGCCCAGCCCATCGTCGAACCCAGATTCAGCAGCACGCCGCCGGAGACCGGCGCGAGCGTCATCGCGGCGGAGCTCAGCGATCCAGAGATGCCGAGCGCGACGCCCTGTTCGTGGCGCCCGACCAGCTGGGTGATCCGGCTGGTCAGCACCGGCCGCAGCACGCCGTTGCCGAAACTGTTGATCGTCGCGGTGATCACGATCATCACGATCGTGTACGCGAGGCCCATCATGATGTACGCGATGACCACGGCGACGAAGCCGGCGAGCGCGAGCTTGGTCTCGCCGAACTTCTTGACCAGGCGGCCGATCAAGCCGCCCTGCAGGATGATCCCGAGCAGGCCGGCGTACGCGAACATGTAGCCGGTCTGGTGCGCACTCCAGCCGAACCGCGCCTCGCCGAACAGCGCGAAGCCACTCGTGAAGCACGAGAACGCGAACGTGAAGAAGAAGAACTGGAGGTAGACGGCGCCGAGGCCAGGGCGGCGGAAGAACTCGGTGTAGATCGCGATGTCGAACAAGCCCGGCCGGCGCCCCCCGGACCGGAGACCGTCGCCGCGGGCGCGCCCTTGGTGGCCTGCGGCGGCTTCTCGCGCGGCAGCAGCGTCCACGTGCAGATGATGCTGAGGAACGACAGCGCGGCCGACAGCAAGAACGGCGTGTGCATGTTGTAGCGATCGCCGAGCCAGCCGCCGAGCCACGGGCCGAACATGAAGCCGATGCCGAACGCCACGCCGATCACGCCGAACGCCTTCGCCCGATTCTCCGGCGCCGTGTGATCGGAGATGTAGGCCTGGGCGGTCGCGAGATTGCCGGCGGTGATGCCATCGAGGATGCGGCCGAGGAACACCATCCACAGCGCGGTCGCGTTGCCGAGCACGAGGAAGCCCACACACGTCCCGGCCTGGCTGATCAGGAGCAGCGGCCGGCGACCGAACCGATCGCTGAGCTTGCCGATGACCGGCGTCGCGATCAGCGAGCACACCGCGTAGACCGACACGATCGACGTCGCGACCAGCTTCGAGGCTCCGAACCGCTCCGCGTACAGCGCGAGCAGGGGGATCACGATCGTGAAGCCGAGGATATCGACGAGCACGATCAAGAAGATCGGTAGAAGCGGGGACCGCTGCTTCACGCGGGCGCAGGATTACACAGGTCCGCTGGACTTGCCGGGGTGGGCGCCGGATACTGGAGGTGGATGAAGGCGGTGTCCCTCGTGCTGTGCGTGGCGCTGCTGGCTGGTTGTTTCGCCTACAACCCATCGGGGAAGAAGTGGGCGTACGTCGGCGACGTGCTCCTGATCGCCGGCGGCGGAGCCGCCGCCGCGGTCGACATCACCCAGAACAAGCCGGCCGCGTGCGAAGGCGGCGGCTGCCCGTACAACTCGCCGATCCGGGGCGGAATGGTCGCCGGCGCGCTGCTCGTCGGCGCTGGCCTGTTCGGGATCATCTTCAACGCGACCCGCGAAGACTCGAAGGCACGGTAAGCGGAGCGCGCGCCGGTACCGGCCCTAGGCCGCGCACTCGCCTTCGCTGGTCTGGACCTCGAACGCGGCGCTCTGGCCGAGATCGATGAAGTCCTCCGGCGTCGCGTCGGCGTCGTCGAGCTGCGTGAGGTCGGCGATCAGCTGCTTGAGGACGTCGGTGGACACGGTGGCCCAGAACGCGTGATCGGTCGCACCGGCGGCGTTGTAGAACTCGAGCAACCGCTCGAGCGTCGCGCCGCCCCGCCGCGCGGGGACCTTGCCGATCAGCCGGCCGAAGTCCGCCCGGTCGGCGCCGATGCCACCGCCGACGTAGACGAGGTACTGCGGCGCGGGCCGGCCGGCGAGCTTGCGCATGCCGCCCTGGAAGCCGATGCCGGCGACGTAGTGCTGGCCACAGCCGTGCGGGCAACCGGAGACCTTGATGTCGAGGCCGTGGGTGGCGGCGACGAGGTCGGGGCGGCGATCGAGCAGGTCGACGAGCGTGCTCGCGAGGCCGCGCGACGCGGTCACCGCGAGCTTGCAGCTCGAGGCGCCCGGGCAGCTCGTGACGTCGTCGACGCGATTCGCGCCGGACTTCGCGAGCCCGACCTGCGCGAGCTCGCGGTGCAGCGCCGGGAGCTTCGAGGTCGGGATGAACCGGAGCACCAGGTTTTGCTCGTTCGACAGCCGGACCTCCCCCTCGCCATACTGCACCGCGAGGTCCGCGACGGCGCGGAGCTGGGCGGCGGTGATATCGCCGAGTACGAGGCGCACGACGACCGCGGAGAACCCGGACTGCTTCTGCACGCGCACCGAATCGGCGGCCCACTCCGCGTACCCTTCGCCCGGTTGCGTGACCTGCGCGAGCGACGCGCGGCGCGGCGGCGGGGCAGGCTGGGGCGGTAGCACGAGCGGCACGCCGCCTTCGGCGCGGATCGTCGCGCGCTCGGCGTGGTACTCGGCGATGAACGCGTCCGCGCCGATCTTGTCGATCGCCCACTTGAGCCGCGCCTTGGCCTTGTTGTGACGGTTGCCGATCCGATGGAACACCCGCACGATCGCGTCCGCGGCCTCGAACAGCTCGGCGACCGGCACGAACTCTTCGACGAGCAGCGCGCTGCGGCGCAGCGTCGAGAGCGCGCCGCCGGCGACCAGCTGGAACCCGATCTCGTCGGCGCCTCCGGTGGTGCTCGGGCGTTTGCGCGCGAGGAAGCCGAGGTCGTTGATGAACGCCTGCGAGCAGTCGGTGCCGCAGCAGCCGCCGAGCGAAGGTTTGAGCTTGCGCGGCAGGGTCGACGAGTACGGGCCGCGGAGCAGGTGGCGAGCGAGCGCCTCGACGTACGGCGTCGGATCGAACGGTTCGCCGGCCGCGACGCCGGCGAGTGGGCAGCACGTCCAGTTCCGCACCGAGTGGCCGCACGCCTCCTTCGTGGTGATCCCGGCGTCGGCGAGCAGGCGCAGCGCGGCCTCGGTCTCGGCGGTGGGCACGAAGTGGAACTGCACGTTCTGGCGCGTCGTGACGTGGCCCTTGCCGTTCGCGTGGCGGTCGGCGACGTCGGCGAGCGCGCGCAGCTGCGCGGGGGTCGCGATGCCCGCGGGCAGCTTCGCGCGCATCATCATCACGCCGTCCTGGCGCTGGCCATAGACCCCGTTCAACAGGCGAAACGACCGCCAATCGTCGGGCGAGAGCTCGCCGCGCTCGAACGCCTCGAGGCGCTGGACGAACAGATCGACATCTTGGTGGCGCGCGAAGCCGAGGCGGCCAACCGGAACAGGGACGGAATCGACGACAGACATTATAGAGACCTCGCGTGGGTGACATCGACGCAGGAGCCGTGCTCGCTCGCGATCTGGGTGGCGAGTCCGACGACCGGACCGATCACGATCACGCCGGCGAGCTCCGAGTCGATCGCGTGAGCGGGGAGCGTCGCGAGCGTGCCGATCCAGCGCGCGGTGCCGGCGTGCGAGGCGCCGAGCACGATCGCCGCCGGCGTGTCCGCACTCCAGCCGCGCGCGATCAACCGGGCAGCGAGCGCGGCGCGCGTGCGCAGCCCCATGAGGACGACCACGGTCAACGCGCCCGGTGCGAGCGAGTCGAACGCCGCGGCGTACGCCGCTTCGGCGTGACCGGAGACCACGACGAACCCGGCCGACAGCCCGCGATGGGTGACGGGGATCCCGGCGAGCGCGGGCGCCGCGATCGCGGAGCTGACGCCGGGGACGACCTCGTACGCGACGCCGGCCGCCTCGAGCGCGAGCGCTTCTTCGCCGCCACGGCCGAGCACGAACGGGTCGCCGCACTTGAGCCGCACGACGCGCTCGCCGCGCCGGGCCGCGCGCACCATCAACGCGTGGATGCCGTCCTGATCGATCGAGTGGCGGCCGGCACGCTTGCCGACGAAGAACCGCTTTGCCCGCGGCGCGAGCTCGACCAGCTCTTGCCGAACATGGGAGTCGACGAGCGCGTCGTAGAGCACGAGGTCGGCCTCGCGCAGGCGCTTGACCGCCTTGAGGGTCAACAGCTCGATGTCGCCAGGGCCGGCGCCGACGAGCGAGACGAAGCCGCTCACGACGACGCTCCCTGGGCCTGCGCGTCCGTGTAGAGCCGCTCGAGTGCGCGCAGCAGCAACGGCCGGCGCTGTACCATCGCGACGCCGTCGCGCTTCCACTCGTGCCGCGCGGCGGTCGCGACGACGATCCAGCGCTCGAGCTGTTCGGGCAGCACGGCCTCGAGCGCCTCGCGCAGCAGCCCGGCGAGCGCTGGGGCGAGCCCTCCGG
>JBDTEH010000177.1:0-6827 GCA_039922635.1 Kofleriaceae bacterium
TGGTCGCGCTCGATCTCCGTCCGGCGCACATGCCGAACCTCGCGGTCACCGCGCTCAAGGTCGACAGCGACCCCAACACCGGCACGCGCGGCGTCGCGTTCGATGCCGAGGTCGGCAACTTCAGCGACGAGGCTCGGAAGGTCGAGCTCTCGCTCACGATCGCCGACCGGGTGGTCGCGCGCGGCGAGCTCGATCTCGCCGCGCACGAAAAGAAGACCAAGCGCTTCCTCGCCGACCTCCCCGCCGGCGCGCGCGCGAGCGACGCCTCGGTTTCGGTCGCCAGCGACGACCTGCCCATCGACGATCGCCGCTACGTGCGCGCGACGCTGCGCGACGAGGTCCGCGTGTTGCTCGTCGATGGCGATCCCCGCACCGTGCGCCACGACGACGAGCTGTTCTATGTCGAGGCCGCGCTGCGCCCCGGCGATCGTGAGGACAGCGGCACCTCGGTCCGCTCGATCACGGCCGAGGGGCTCGCCGGCATCCTGAAGCTGCACGGCCAGGCCCCGACGCTCGACCTCAACGACTTCGATGTGGTCGTGCTCGCGAACGTCGCCGCGCTGCCGGCCGAACGCGTCGCCGCCCTCGCCGACTGGGTCCGCGCCGGCGGCGGCATCCTCGTCGCGCCCGGGGACCATGTCGACCCCGCCGCCTACGACAAGACGATGCTGCCGCTGTTGCCCCAGAGTCTGCGCGATCCGATCGACACGACCTGGGGCGCCTCGCCCGAGGAGCGCGACAGCCGCGCGCTCCACCTCGTCAAGTGGGAGGCCGACCACCCGATCTTCGCACCGTTCTCGAAGGACGCACCCGACCTCGCCGACGCCAAGTTCTTCAAGATCTCGCTCCTCGGCCCGACCACCGCGACCGCCGACCGCAAGGTCCTCGCGCGCTTCACCAACGGTGCCGCCGCGCTGGTCGAGGCCTCGATCGGCGCCGGCCGGACCCTGCTGTTCACCTCGACGCTCGATCGCGACTGGAACGACCTGCCGATCCACCGCGGCTTCCTGCCGCTGATCCAGCAGGCCGTCCGCCACCTCGCGCGCAAGCACGCGCTCGCGATCGAAGCGGATCATCTCGTCGGTAGCTCGGTGGCGCTGCCAACCGCCGATCTCAAGAAGCTCGAGGTCCGCGGGCCCGACGGTGTCGGTGCGGTGTTCGAGGGCGATCGGATCGCGGGCCGCAGCTCCGTCCGGTTCGGCAAGACCGAGCACCCCGGGATCTACCGGGTGAGCGGCACCGATCAGACCGGCGCCACCCACGATCGCGGCGAGCTCGCCTTCGCGATCAACCTCGATCCCCGCGGCTCCGATCTCACGCCCGTCCCCGCCGCCTCGCTGCCGACCTCCGGCACCGGCAGCGCCAGAGCCCCCGTCGATCACACCCACCGCGTCGAGCTCTGGCACGCGCTCGCCGCCGCGCTGCTGCTGCTGCTGCTCGCCGAGGCCATCCTGGTCCAGCGCTGATCCAGCTCCCACGCCGACCCACTCGAGCTCGCGACGATCGCTAGGCAGCAGCACGGTCGCCGACGCTCGCTCTGCCCCGTGAGCTTGACCTTCGCGCCCGAACGCGGGGCACCGCGCACGCCCGAGAGATTTCGCTTCGATCCGGATCCGGATCCGGATCCCGATCCGGATCCCGATCCCGATCCCGATCCCGATCCCGATCCTGATCCCGATCCGGATCCGGAAAGCCGAAGGCATCGCTGGTGGTGGTCGTAGGGCCTGTGCGGCCGTGTGGATCACCGCGCCAGCGCGCGACACGTGGTCAAGCGCGCGGTGATCCAAGCGCTGTGGGCAGCCGCCGATCGCCACGGCGCTCGTGCTCGGCGCGGCGTCGCGCGGCGGCTGTCCACCAGCGCGTCACGGTCCACAGGCCTGCTGCACCCACGCTCGCGTTCGGGCAGCCGCCTAGCGTTTAACCTCGATCGTCGTCGCAAAAATATCTGCGAAATCATATTGCGAGATCTCGAATCGTTGCTACGTTGTGGTCATGGCTCGCCCGCGCAAGCGCCACGTCCAGACCAGCTTCGAGTACAAGCAGCTCGACAAGAATGGCCAGCACCGCGGTGGCTATCGACCGAACGCGGGCCGCAAGCCCACCGGTGACTTCGCGCCGCATGGCTCGCGCCCCGCGATCGACAAGCGCCACCCGCAGCACGTCACGCTCCGCGTCGTTCGCGAGGTCGGCTGGCTGCGTCGGCTCGATACCTACGCCGCCGTTCGCCACGCCCTGCGCACCGTGCTCGATCGCTCCGAGCAGTTCCGCATCGTGCACCTGAGCGTGCAGAACACCCACGTCCACCTGCTCGTCGAGGCGAGCGACAAGCGCAGCCTCTCGAACGGCATGCGCGCGTTCCAGATCTCCGCCGCGAAGGCGATCAACGCCGTGGTCTCGCGCCGCCGCAGGCTCGAGCGTCGCCGCCGCGGCTCCGTGTTCGCCGATCGCTATTTCACCGAGGACATCGGCTCGGTACGCCAGCTCCGCAACACGCTGTCGTACGTGCTCAACAACTGGCGCCGCCACCGCGACGATGATGGCGCCTACTCGCTGTTCGCCGGCCGGCTCGACCCGTACGCGAGCGGGCTCGCGTTCACGGGCTGGCGCGAGGCGATGCCCGAGCACGAACGGACGCTACCGCGCGGCTACGAACCTCCCGCCGTCAGCCCCCCACGCACCTGGCTGCTCGAGGTCGGCTGGACGCGCGCCACACCGATCTCCATGTTCGAGACGCCGGGCCCGCGCGAGGTCCGCCGCGTCGACGCGTGAACCGGCGCCCCACCGCGCCGGCTGCCGCGCCGGCCGCCGCGCCGGCTCCCGCGCCGTTGACCTGTCGCGCGAACGCGCGGCACCGCGCAGGTCCGAGAAAAAAAACCACCAGCTGACCCGTCGTCGCGAACGACTTCTAGGCGAGCAGACCAAGAACAGCCTACCTTGTGGTGAATGGCATGTGATTGAACTCGGATGGCGCGACGCCACCCTTGTGCCGAAGCACGAGCTAACGAAGCTGACGAGCACTCCAAACCTAGAGTAACAGCGAACCCGACCGCGGAGTCGGTCTCGGTCGAGTTCTGTTCCGAAACCGCGACGCCCAGGCTGCCCAGGTTGCTAGTCCTGGGTCGCATCGAGATAGCCTTTCTGTGCGAGATCCTCGAGCCGCGCGAAGTACGCGGCCCGTGCAGCATCGACCGTGGCAAACCGCAGGCGTTGCATGCGCGGTTGCCTGGCTCCCTCGGCGAGAGCGCCGAACCGCGCGACGACCTGGCGACCGTCGAGCGAGAGCCGATAGGTCTCGGCACCGGCGCGCGTGCGGCGGAGCAGCGTGCGGGTCTCGGCGGTGATCCGCGCGCGACCTTCCGGCGTCTGGCGCTCGGCTTCGAGCCGCGCCTCTTCGCGCCCGAGCAGCACGCGGAGCGCGATCATGTGCTCGCACGGCCCCTCTTTGATCCCGGCGCGACGGAACGCGGAGCACGTGCACGACGCGGCGGCCGTACGGCCTTCGCGATCGATCGAGAACGCCGGATAGAACGTGCGATGCGCGTTGGCATCGACGACCTGGCCTTCGATCGCGCGGCCTTCGGGCGTGTCGGCGACCTTGGTGAGCGTGATCGCGCCCGGCGCTTGCAGGAGGCGGTGCGCGGCGGCTTCGCGCGCGTCGCGGAACTTCAGCGACGGCAGCGGGTGCGTGACGAGCGGGCGCACGAACAGCGTCCCGGTCGCGAGATCGTGCCCGACGCGGAGCTGCGCGAGCGTCGCGAGCACGGTGCGGCGAAGCTCGGCGCGCGACCGGGCGAGCTTCGTGGTGAGCTGATCGAGCGTCGCGGGGAGCGCGGCGATCACGGCGTCGACGTTCGCGGCGTTGTCGTCGGCGGCGAGCAGATCGAACGTCGAGATGCCGGCCCAGCCGGCATCGGTCCAGCCGGAGAGTGCGAGGGAGAACGTCGCGTCGCCGAGATCGACGGTGTAGAGCGCGGGGAGTCCCTGCCCCGCCACCGAGACCACGACCGACTTCGCGTGCGGCAGGATTCGCGCGAGCACGTTGAGACGCTGGCGGCCCCACGTGCGGATCACGCGCGGCGCGGCGCCGGTGTACGGGCCGCCGTTGCCGTGCACGACGAGGTCCCATGGTTCGAGCACGAGGCGCGGCGGTTCGCCCGGGACGAGCTCGTAGCGCAGCCCGCGCGGCGGTTGCTTGGCTTTGCGGAGGCGGAGTGCGAGCAGGACGTTGTAGAGATCGACCGGCGAGAGCGTGAACGTGTCGGCGGCGAGGAGCGATGCGGCCTGCATCTGGCCGAACGCGCGGAGCCAGCGCAGGGGCACGGTCCGCGTGGCAGGAATGGACTCGGTCGCGGGCGCGAACGCGAGTGTGGTCGCGCGGTAGCTGCGAATCCGGCCGATCGAAGCGAACGCCTTGGCGTCGAGGTGGACGAACGTCGAACCGTACGCGCGGCTCGAATCGCCGGCGTGATCGGCGTCGACGAGCGCAGCCGGGCGCTGGAAGATCAGTTGCGCGTAGGTCGATTCGTCGCGGGACAGGACCTCGAAGCGCAGCGCGTCGGCGGTGACGGTGAGGATCGGATCGAGGGGCTCGTCTTGCTTGGCGGCGGCGCTGTACTGGAGCGCGAGGTACTCCTTTTGCGCGTCCCACACGGCCTTCGAGACGCCTTTGCCGCGCGCGATCAAGTATTGAAGGTAGTCGGCGCGATCGTTCGCCTTGCGGCGGAGGTCACTGCCGAGGGTATCGCCGATGGCGAGCAGGGCGTCGCGGGCGACGCCGGGCCGGTGGAGCCGCGCGGCGAGCTGCGCGGCCGGGCGATTCGAGTCCGTGGCGATCGACAGACGCATGGCGCCATCGGCCGCGACGGCCACCCTCGCCGGTGCGAAGCCGACCGGGATCTCGATCCGATCGACGCGATCAGTCATCGCCGTCCTCGGTGATCGACGTTTCGCGATCACGATCAGGCTGCACCGCGAACGCCGGTCGGGGCACCTCCACGCGACCACCCGAAGGCTGGTCGTGGCGCTCCGAGGTCGTCGGCGAAGGGCCTGGGCGCGCCGCGGCAACGCTCGCACGCAGGTCGGGCGAGGAGCCGCGCGCGACGGCAGCGCCGTCCTTCGTGGCGCCGAGCGTGCGAAACATGGTCATGCGCGGCGGCGGGTCGTCGTGCTCGTCGACCAGGCGCAGCATCGTCATCCGGGGGGGGCGCGGATCAGTCATCGTCGTCGTCCTCGTCGTCGTCCTCGTCGTCGTCGTCGTCGTCGTCGTCGTCGTCGCCTTCGTCGTCGTCGTCGTCACCGTCGCCGCCGTCGTCGTCGTCGTCGTCGTCGTCGTCGTCGTCATCGTCGTCGTCGTCGTCGTCGTCGTCGTCGCCTTCGGCCGCGGCGCGCGGCATGCCCTTGTCCTGGTCCTCGCCGTAGGTCCTGGCAGTCGCGCGGAGCAGGCGTTTGAGCGCCTTCCAGGCGGCGAGCTTGATCGAGTCGGGTTGCGCTTCGTCGTGATGCAGCCGTTCGAGCGCGGCCTTCGCGACCTCGCCGCCGACCCTGCCGAGCGCGGCGATGGCGGCAAGGCGCGCGGGCTCGTCGCCGGGGGCTTCGGCGAGCGCGACGACCTGGGCGAGGTGATCGGGGTGGGCGAGCGCGACGGCGAGCGACCAGGCGCGCGTGTCGGGATCCGTGAGCAGGGCCATGGCGAGCGTTGGCCACGCCGCGATCGCGAGCGGCCCGATCGTGGTCGCGTCGGCGCGCGCACCGAGCGCCTGGATCGCGGCGGCCGGTGCGGCGGGCACGAGCGCGCGGACTTCGCGATCGCGATCGCCGATGGCTGATTGGAGGGCGGCCGGGTGGATCGCGGCGAGCAGCGCGGCGCTCTCGCGGCGAATCGGCGCAGGAGCGGTCGCGCTGGACAGCGCGGCCGTCGCGGTGAGCTGGAGCGCCTTATCGGTGGGTGCGAGCCGGCGCGCGGCCCACATGGCGGCGAACCAGGCTGCGCTCTCGTCGGCGAGCTGCTCGGTCTTGTTGCGAGCGTCGGTGGAGGCAGCGGTCCAGGCGGTCGCGCCACGAGCGGCGGCAGCAGCGGCGGCGGGGCCAAGCGTGGCGTTGTTGCCGTAGCCGGCGATCCACGCGGCTTCGGCGCGTGGACGCGGGTCGGCGCCACGAAGCGCGGCCTCGAGCGCCTTCACGGGCAACTCGTGGCGACGGATCAGCCCTTCACGCAGGCTCTTGCGCAGCGCGGCGCTCGTGACGGTGCCGAGGCGCTCGACGAGCGTCGCCGCATCGCCAGCGGCGGCGAGGTAGCGTGCCGCCGGCGCGGACACGTTGTCGAACGGCGAGCCGAGCGCGTACAGGCTGACCCGCGTGAGATCGCCGTGGAGCACCTTCGACAACGCGGCGACCGCGGCATCGCGCACGCCGTGGTCGGCGTCGGAGAGTAGGTCCGCGAGCACGGTCTCACCCGAGGTCGCGGGGCTGGGACCTGCGCCCGGCCCCGAGGAAGCCGGCCCCGCGGAAGCCGGCGACGCGGAAGCCGGCGACGCGGCGAGTGCGAGCTGGGCGATGGCGTGGATGCGGATGTCGCTGCGTGCTTCGCGATCACCCGCCACTGATTCGATGATGCCGAGCTGACCCGCGTAGCGCAGGCCGCTGAGCGCGCGCTTGCGTGGCTCGCCAGCGCCGGCGATCGCGAGCCGCTCGAGGCGCACGCGGACATCGGTCGCTTCGTCACCGTGCAGCGCGGGGAGCAAGCGGCCGAGCGCTTCGATCGCGGCCGGTGCGAGCGCGCGCGTCGCGTCGTCGGCCTCCGGCGTCGGCTCGACGAGCGTCGCCGCATC
>JBDTEH010000178.1:0-44719 GCA_039922635.1 Kofleriaceae bacterium
TCGTCGCCGGTGGGATTTTCACCCCGGGTCACTCTTCGAAGTTTCAGCTGCTACATGCTTTCCTCTCCGACCAGGCTTGTCCTGGCGCACTTCCCGTTCTCGTGCACGGCCACGATCACGGGGCCGATCACGATCACGGCCACGGCCACGGCCCAATCAGGGACAGGCCCTAATCGGAGCGTGAAACCGATAGAGCCTGGTCCTGGTCCAGATCCTCGACCGCGACCTGGACTTGGTCTCTACCCTGGACGACACCGACGTAGCTGGCGGCGACCAGGGTGAAGACTAGGTCCAGGTCGCGGTCGCGGTCGAGGATCAGGACCAGGACCAGGACCAGGTGCTACCGCGCGGCACCGAAGCCACCCTGGCGTCGGCGCTAGCCGAACGCCTCGGCGAAGGCGCGATGGTTCGCGCTCGAGTCGCGGGTCCCGATCACCGCGAACACGACCCGCGCGAACACGTTCGCGAAGTCGCCCGCCAGCAGCGCCTTGAAGATCTGCGCGACCATCACCGGATCGTTGCGGAACACGCCCGCCCCCCACGCGCCGAGCACGAGCGTGTCGACGCCGTGGTCGCGCGCGAGGTCGAGCACGAACCGGCCGCGGCGTTCGAGCGTCCCACGCAGCTCGTCGACCGAGCTGCCGCGGTCGAGCGCACCGGCGTTGGGCGCCGCGCACGTGATCACCGAGGCGAGCACGGGCGCGGCGAGCCACGCACCGTCGTCATCGCGGAAGAACGGGACGAGCGGCGACCACAGCGCGAGATCGAGGTAGCGCAGCGAGCGGTTCGCGCGGTTGCGGCTGTAGTGATCCGGCTGCGTGAGCTGGCACGGATACAGCGCGCTCGATCGCGCGAGCGACTCTTCTTGCGCCTGCGCGCCGCCGAGGAAGCCGCCACCCGGGTTCTTCGCCGACGCGAAGTTGAGGCACGCGAGGTGACCAGCGACGTGTCCACTAGCGGCGAGCCGCACGAGCGCCTCGAGCGTCGATTCGCCCGTGACCTCGAGCGCGGTCGTGCGCGGCCCGCGCACCGCCCTGCCCACCCCAGCTTCGGCGGTGGGCGCGGGTCCGGACACGCCGCGCTCGTACATCACGGTCCCACCCTTCGCAGCCTCGATCAGCGGCGCGAGCTCGACGCGCGCGCCGGCCGCGGTCGTGTAGAACCCGGCCTCGCACGCCGCGAGCGTCGCCTCGGCGATCTTGACCTTCTGGCCGCGCGACGCGGTGCCGGCCGCGTGACCACCGCCGCTCGTGTGACGCGCCCCGCCCGGCGCGATCGCCGGGAAGTCGAGGAACGCCGCCGGCACGGCCTCGGTCAGCCAGACTCCGTTCTGCGACACGAAGAACTCGTGACCCGCCGCGTGCAGGTCGGCCGCGCGCACGACCAGCACCACGGGCTTGCCGCGGCGGCCGCCGACCTTCTGCGCGGTCGCGAGGTCGGCCGACAGGTGGACGTGGTGGCGCATGCCCTTGACCAGGCCCTGGGCGCGGATCGACGCGAGGAACCGATCGACCGTGCCGTGATAGAGGATCGCGGGCGGCGTCGCCGGCTCGAGCGCGAGCTCGACCTCGACCGAGTGGCCCTGGTTCGCGCGGATCCGCGTGCCGTCGGGCGACATCGCGAACCGCTGCTTGTCGCTCGACGCGACGACCTCGACGAGCTCGTCACGCGTGAACGTGACGCCGTGCGCGGCCGCAGCGGCGAGCAACGCGGCGACGTCGGTCCAGCCCGCGCTATCGAGCGTGATGCCGAGGCGCGCCGGTTCGTGGCGCAGGACGAAGGACAGGAACTTGGAGAGCTTGGTCGACATGACACAGGTTTTCGATTAGTGTTTTATATACACTAACGCGGCAAGGCTGACAAGGGCTGGATGCCTCGCGGCACCCCCGTCGCTCCTCGCGCTTCCTAAGTAGCCGTGTTTGCGCAGCGACACGTTCGCGACCAGGCCCATCGCGAGGAAGAACGTCACGAGCGAGCTGCCGCCGTAGGAGATGAACGGCAGGGTCACGCCGACCACGGGCGCGAGCCCGAGCACCATCGCGACGTTGACCGCGACGTGCCAGAACGTCATCGCGGCGACGCCGATGCAGATCACCGCGCCGATCCGATCGCGGGCGGACATCGCGACGTTGAGGATCCACACCAGCAGGAACGCGAAGATCGCGAGCAGGAACACGGAGCCGACGAAGCCCCACTCCTCGCCCCACACCGAGTACGGAAAGTCCGTCCAGTGCTCGGGCACGAAGTTGAACATGTTCTGGGTGCCCTCGAGAAAGCCCTTGCCCCAGACCTTGCCGGAACCGACGGCGAAGATCGATTGCTGGGTGTGCCAGCAGTTGTTGAGCAGATCGTGATCGAGCCCGCGGCCGGGGATCGAGTTGCAGTCGATGAAGCCGAGGATCCGGTCCTTCTGGTAGTCGTGCAGCTTCTCCCACAGGATCGGCACGGCGAGCAGCGCCGCGGTGGTCATGTAGACCATCGGCCACACGCTCGGCATCGCGAGGAAGCCCACGGTGACCACGATCAAGAACAGCAACACGGCGGTGCCGAGATCGGGCTGGATCGCGATCAGCATCATCGGTACGACGACCGCGACGAGCCGGATCCCGAGCATGCGCGGCGTGTAGTGGGTCTGTTCGCCGTGCGCGAACACGCGCGCGAGCACGAGGATCGTCATCAGCTTGACCAGCTCGCTGGGCTGGAGGCCCATGCCGCCGATGTTGAGCCAGCGATAGGTCACGCCGTGGGTGTCGCTCGACGCGGGCCGGCCGGTCAGCCGCGCGACGATCAGCGCGAGGATCGCGATGCCGAGCCCGAGCCACGCGAGCCGCACGATCGCGCGGTAGTCGATGACGGTCACGACGACGAAGCCGATCGCGCCGACCACCATCCACTGGACCTGGGTGTCGAACTTCGCGTGGTGGCGGACGCCGCGCGTGGCGGAGTACAGGTTGAGCAGGCCGATCGCGCACAGCGCGAGCATCGTCACGATCAGCGGCCAGTCGACCGCGGCGCGGAACCGGCGCCAGCGCGACAGCCCGACGGTCGCGCGCGGGAGCTCGAGCCCGACACCCTTCATCGTGGGGCCCTCGCTTCGCTCATTGGCCCGCGTCTCCCTTGATCACGGGTTCCTTCGGCATCCGGCGCACGGCCGGCATGTCACGCGGTGGTGGCGAGATCGGGTGGATCTTGGTGAAGTAGCCCTCGAGGATCTGCTTCGCGATCGGCCACGCGGTCTGGCCGCCACCACCGCCGTGCTCGACGAGCACGACGATCGCGACCTCGGGATCGTCGGCGGGTGCGAACCCGGCGAACCAGGCGTGCGCCGAGTTCGGGTTCCAGCGATCGACGTCCTTCTCGTCCGACTGCCGGTGGTGCTTCTTGACCTCGGCGGTGCCGGTCTTGCCGAGCACCGTGACGTTCTCGATGTGGCCGAACTCGTAGGCGGTGCCGCCGAGCTGGTTCGAGACCAGGTACATGCCCTTCTTCCAGGTCTCGACCGCGTCGGCCGGGGTCTTGACGATGCGCGCGACCTTGGGGTCGTACGACACGATCACGTGGCCATCGTTCGCCTCGACGCGGTCGACGATCTGCGGGACGTAGAGCGTGCCGTTGTTCGCGATCGCGGCGTACGCCATCGCCATCTGGAGCACGGTGACCTCGACGTCGCCCTGACCGATCGCGGTGTTGGTCGCGTAGCCGACCTTGTAGTGGCCGTTCGCCTCGTACCAGGCCTTGGTCGGGATCCGACCCGCGGAGTCGCCGTTGAGGCCGAGGTTGGTCGGCTCGCCGAGCCCGTAGTCGCGGGCGACGTCGCCGATCCGATCGATGCCGACCCGCTCGGCGAGCTTCCAGAAGTACGTATCGCACGAGTGCTGGATAGCCTGGAGCAAGTTGATCTTGCCGTGCGTGCCATGGCAGTGGAAGTGCGTGCCGGACAGCTCGTACTCGCCGTTGCAGAACATGTTCTCGTCCTCGGCGCCCTGCCCGTCCTCGAGCGCGGCGAACGCGGTCGCGAACTTGAAGATCGAGCCCGGCGGATAGGTCGCGCGCAACGCCTTGTCGATGAACGGCTTGCGCGGATCGCTCATCAGCAGCGAGTACTCGGCCTTGGTGAGATGGCCGGTCATCGTGTTCGGATCGAACGACGGCTTGGACACCACCGCGAGCAGCTTGCCGGTCTTCGGCTCGACGACGACGACCGCCGCGGCGGCGTGGTGCGAGACCGCCTTCTCCGCGATCCGCTGGAGCTCGGCGTCGAGCGTCAACACGAGGTTCGCCCCCGGCACCGGATCGATCACGCGCTCGCCCTGGATCAGGGACGCGGCGGTCTTGTCGTCGAGGCGCTGGCCGCGCGCGTCGACCGCGTAGCGCTCGATGCCCTTCTTGCCGCGCAGGTAGTTCTCCCACGCCGACTCGAGGCCGGCGCGCCCGACGAGCTCGCTCGGATCGTAGTTCTGCATGCCGTTCTTGTCGGCCTCGTCGGCCGTCATCTGGGTCATGTAGCCGATCAGCGAGGCCGCGAGCTCGCCCTGCGGGTAGTAGCGATACGGCTCGTGACGGACGTCGACACCGGGCAGGCTCGCACGCGCTTGCTCGACGAGCGCGGCGCGATCGCGCCCCTGATCCTCGAGCACGAGGATCGCGGTCTTCGGGTCGCGCTTCTTGCCGACCGCGAGGCGCTCCTCGATCTGCTGGACCTCGTCGCCGCCCAGGCCGAGCATGCGGGTGAGCTCGGCGAGCTCCGCCGGGGTGACCTGCTTCGGCGTCATGTAGATGTTGAACGCCGGACGGTTCGCGGCGAGCGGGACGCCCTTGCGATCGAGGATCTGACCGCGGACCGAGGGCAGGTAGCGCTCCTTGACCACGTTCGAGACGGTGCGCTCGTAGTAGCTATCGCCGCGCATGACCTGGAGCTGCCACAGCCGGCCGACCAGCAACGCGAACGCGGCGATGCCGACGAGCGCGACCCAGCGTAGCCGGCGATGCAGCTCGGGCAACGCCGGCCCGTACGACGAGCTCGAGGTCACCGAGTTCCGGATCGTGGTGTTGCGGATCATCATCGCCGGCCTGCGCTTCCCGCACTCATGGCGCGAGGCCCTCGAGCGCGGCGTCGCGCTCGCGATGGGTGCGCGCGTACGCGGCGTCGATCCGGCGAAACATCTTCCACACGATCGGCCCGCTCAGGCCGGTCGCGACCGCGACCAGCGCGAGGTGGCGCAGCTCGATCGACATCGCGGCGCTCGGCACGTGGTAGAGCGCGCGCACGACCATCGCGAGCAGGCCGGCGACCAGCGCGACGAACGCCGAGAATGCGATCGTCATCGTCGCGCCGCGCACGTAGATCCGCTGCTGCACCGCGCGCGCGATGATCGAGGTCAGGGCGAGCACGAGCGCGATCAGGCCCGGCGGCGCGCCGCTGATCAGGTCGATCAGATAGCCGAGCAGGACCGAGCCGCCGACCGCGGGCGCGACGTTGCCGCGGGCGGTGAGTCCGAGGTACGCGGCGGTCAGCGCGCCGAGATCCGGCACCGCGTCGTGGATCGCCCATGGCATCAACCGCCACACCGCGCCGAGGATCACGCACGAGAAGTACGCGACCAGGACGATCGTCGCGGTCCTCACAGCGGCCTCCCGCCGAACGCCGGCTCGCTGCGCTTCCGGGTCTTCGCGTCGGGATCCGGCGGCGGCGGCGGCGCGAGCAGCACCTCGACGGCGCGCACGCGCGAGACATCCACCGCGGGCTCGACCTCGACGCGCTGGAACATGCCGTCGTCGCGCGCGACCTTCGAGACCTTGCCGACGACCAAGCCCGGAGGGAACGATGCACCGAGCCCGCTCGTGACGACCTCGTCGCCGACCTCGACCTTCGAGGTCGGGTTCGCTTGCTTCTCGAGCCAGCCGATCGTGCACGTGTACGAATCGGGCCGGCCGAGCCCGGTCAACATGCCGCGACCGCCGGTGCGCGGGATCACGACCTCGATCGACGAGCTCGGGTCGCTCATCAGCGTGACATCGGCGTAGTCGCCGTAGACCCTGTCGATCCGGCCGACCGGGCCGGTGCCGGTGATCACGGGCATCCCGGGCGCGACCTCGCGCTCGCCGCGATCGATGCGGATCCGCACCACCCGGAACTGAGGCGACAGCGGCGCACCGATCACGCGTGCGCCGAGCGTATCGGCCGGCGTGCGGTGCTTGACGACCGCGAGATCCTCGAGCGCCTCGACGTCGAACGCCTTGCGCGCGGTCGTCGCGAGCTGCCTGCGTAGCTTGTCGTTGTCCTCGCGCAGCTCGCGGTTCTCGGCCTCGACCCCGACGAGCGCGACGTAGCGATTCCACACGCCGCCGATCCCCTCGACGACCCACGACACACCCGCCTCGAGCGGTGCGGTGATCCGCAGCAGCGCCTGGTCGAGCCCCGACGGCGTCCCGCGCGCGAGCGACGCCTTGAGCACGAGCGCCGGGAGCACGACCAACAGCCCTACGAGCGACCAATCGACGAGGCGGCGCCGCAGCGTCATTTCAGTCGGCCCGCATGGTGACTACCGCAGCGCGATCTCGCGCAGCAGCGACAGCTCGTCGAGCACCTTGCCGGTGCCGAGCACGACCGCGAGCTGAGGGTTCTCGCAGACCATCACCGGGAGCCCGGTCTCTTCGCGCAGCAGCACGTCGAGGTTCTTGAGCTGGGCGCCGCCGCCGGATAACACGACGCCCCTGTCGACGATGTCGGCCGACAGCTCGGGCGGCGTGCGCTCGAGCACGGAACGCACCGCATCGACGATCGCGTTGACCGGCTCCTGCAGCGCCTCGCGGATCTCGTCGGAGTTGACCATCAGCGTCTTCGGCACACCGGCGACGAGGTCGCGGCCCTTGACCTCGACGGTGAGCGGCTCGTCGAGCGGATATGCCGAGCCGATCTCTTTCTTGATGATCTCGGCGGTGCGCTCGCCGATCAGCAAGTTGTACTTCCGCTTGATGTACTGGACGATCGCTTCGTCCATCTTGTCGCCGGCGACGCGGATCGACTTCGAGAGCACGACACCCGCGAGCGCGATCACCGCGACCTCGGTCGTGCCACCACCGATGTCGACGATCATGTTGCCGGTCGGCTCGGTGATCGGGAGGCCGCCGCCGATCGCGGCCGCCATCGGCTCCTCGATCAAGTAGACCTCGCGCGCCGCGGCCGCGAGCGCCGAGTCGCGCACCGCGCGCTTCTCGACCTCGGTGATGCCCGACGGCACGCTGACGATCACGCGTGGGCGCACGAGCGTGCGCCGCTGGTGCGCCTTCTGGATGAAGTAGCGCAGCATCGCTTCGGTGACCTCGAAGTCGGCGATGACGCCGTCCTTCATCGGCCGGATCGCGACGATGTTGCCCGGCGTACGACCTAGCATCTCCTTGGCTTCTTTGCCCACGGCGAGGACCTTCTTGGGCCCGCCTTGAGAAGATGCCTGCACCGCCACGACACTCGGTTCGTTCGCGACGATGCCGCGCCCCTTCACGAACGTGAGTGTGGTGGCCGTTCCGAGGTCGATGGCCAGGTCGTTGGAAAACATTCCGTAGACCCAATCGAAGAGCATGATGGTTCCTATGCCTCGCGACGTATGAAGTCGAAAAGCCGAGCCGAGTTAGCACGCGAATTCGGAGGATCGCAAGACAATCTTCCCGACCCCGCGACCGGTGTTCAGCCGGCGCAGCACAGGCCCCACAATGGCTTGTGAATCGCCACCATGCGGTCTAGAACCTCACCCGCATGCTCGAACAAATGCGCAAGCAGGGTGCATCGATTTTCGTGTACCTGATCTTCTGCCTGCTGATCGCGATCTTCGTCATCAACTTCCGGCCCGGCCAGAGCCGTCAGGATGACAACGGCTGCAGCGGCACCAGCAACGTCGTGATCTCCGTCGACGGCAACGAGGCAACGCAGACCTCGTTCAAGATGGCGTATTCGAGCCCCTACAACTGGGGCACGCAGAAGTCGAAGGTCCACGTCGCACTCGAGACCCTGATCCGCCGCGAGCTCCTCGCGAACGAAGGCGAAAAGCGCGGTCTGCTCGTCGACGAAGACCTCGTGATGGACGAGATCAAGAAGGGCGTGTTCTTCTCGGCCACGCCCCCGCCGCCCGGCCAGACCGAAGAGATCGAGGCGATCTACCGCCCGATCCGCAAGGTGATCCAGGGCGTGTTCAACCAGGACGGGCTGTGGGACATCAAGGCGTTCAAGAACTGGGTCGCGAGCCTCAACATCTCGCAGAACGCGTATATCGAGGAGCAGCGGCGCAGCATGCTCGCGTCGATGATGGCCGACGTCCTGCTCGGCTCGGTGCAGGTCTCGAAAGAAGAGGCCCTCTCGGAGTTCCTCTACGAGGGCAACACGGCGACCTACGACGTGGTGGCGTTCAAGCCCGAGATGTACCGCAACGCGTTCCGCATCACCGACGCGGACATCCAGCGCTTCCTGACCAACCACGCCGCCGACGTCAACGCGCGCTACAAGGCCGACGAGCGGACGTACAAGGGGACCAAACCGGCGTTGAAGCTGCGCCAGATCTTCATCGCGAAGCTCGAACCGGTGAAGGCCGAGCCGCCGAAGCCGGCGGGCGCAGGCGCGGGTTCGGGCGCGGGTTCGGGTTCGGGTGCAGGCTCGGCGGCGGGCTCCGGTGCGAGCGCCGCGGCCGGTTCGGGCGCCGGCTCGGCGACGACCGCCAAAGCCGACAAGACCGCCGACAAGAAGGCGGACAAGAAAGCCGTGGCCAAGCCGGTCGGGATGCCGATCGACGTGGCCAAGGCCAAGCTCGAGGCCGTGCGCACGGCCGGCAAGGACAAGTTCGCGGCAGCCGCGCAGCAGCTCAACACCGACGACGCCGCGAAGTCGGTCGCCGGCGACATCGGCTGGCACACGATCGAGAACGCGGCGCTCGGCGACAAGGCCGTCAACGACGCGGTCAAGACCCTCAAGCCCGGCGAGATGACGCCGGTGATCGCGACGGATCGTGGCGCCTACTTGATCCTGGCCGAGGACAAGCGCGCGGGTGACCTCAGCTTCGATCAGGTCAAGACCGAGATCGCCTGGGAGATGGCGAAGGACGTGTGGAGCAAGGAAGCTGCGAAGCGCGCCGCGCTCGCCGCGCTCAACGGCGCGAAGGGCGCGCAACTCGACGAGTTGTATCCGAAGGAAGCCGGCCCGTCGCCGGGCGGCATCGATCTCGAGCAGCTGTTGAACGACCCCAATGTCCCCGAGGACCAGAAGGCGAAGCTGCGCGAGTTGATGAAGGGTGCACACGGCGCGCTCGAGACGCCGCCGGCAAAGGACATCCCGGCTGGGTGGTTCGAGACCCAGGAGAACACCGGCTCGGCCGGCTCGGCGACGCCCGCGGCGGCACCGAAATCCGGCGCAGCGACCACCGGCGCCCCGGCCACCGGCGCTCCCCCCGCCGGAACCCCGGCGGCCCCAGCTGCCCCAGCTGCCGGCGCCCCCGCCCCCGCCACTCCGCCAGCCGCGGAGATCGTCCCCTCGAAAGATGTCCTCCCGCTGATGTCGGACGTGACTCCACCCTTTGTCACCCGCTTCAACAACAAGGCGCGCGCGACCCAGATGAACGGCCTCGGCCAGTCGAAAGAGGCGATCGCCGCCGTGTTCGACGAGCTGCAACCCGGCCAGCTCGCGCCCAGGGTCTACGAAGCCGAGGGTGCCTTCATCGTCGTCCAGCTCGTCCAGCGCAACCAGCCGAACGTCGCCGACTTCGACAAGGACGCTGACCGCCGCATCGCCGCGCTCCGCACCGCGCGCGCGAACGCCTTCCTCCACGACTGGCTGCGCGACCATTGCGAGGCGCTCGCCAAGGTCAACAAGATCCACCCGAACTCCGAGCTGCTGATCGAGCGCGACGACCAGGGCAAGGTGCTCCCCGTGACGTACCGGCCGTGCATGTCATTCCAGTGAGCCCCGGGCCAGCCCGGGTCTGCTACCTTGGCCTCTGGTGACTGTCGTCGGTGCGCCGACGGGCCCCGCCCGCCTTCCGTTCACGTTTCACGCTCACGGCGGCGTGGGCCGACTCGCGCTCGTCGACCTCGACGCCGGCCCCTTGCACGTCGAGCGACTCGAGCTCGACGTCACCGAGCTCGGCACCAATCCGGGCAGTGCGCAGGCCGAGCGCTACCAGCGCCGCCGCACGCGGCTGCGCATGCTCGCGGTCCGGACGCCGGCGGCCGCGCTCGACGCGGGCGTCGAGGCCGCGCGCCGGCACCTCGCCGGCCTCGGGATCACGCAGGTCAGTGCGCGCCTGTACGACGGCTTCATCGCGGTACGCGCGCGCGCCGCGGACGGCCTGGCCGTCGCCGACGTCACGTTCCGGATCCAGGTCGCGAACACCGGGACGCACCTGCGCGCGCTCGCGAGCCACATCCGCGTCCACGGCCACCTACCGACGCCCGGACCGGTGATCGCGGATCGCGTCCTCACCGCGCTCCTCGACGCGACGGACTCGGCGGGTGTGATCGAGCGGCCGCACGTGCGCGGTTTGTGCGATGTCGAGATCGATCTCGTCGGCGCGCTGCTCTGGCACCTGATGCCGCCCGCCGGCTGGCGCCTGCCCGCGGTCTCGGAGATCGAGCTGGTGTCGGTGCGGATCGGCCGCGCCGCGATCGAGATCGCGTTCGGACCACCCGCCAGCCGTCACGGCGAGCTCGGCGTCCGCCCCGCGCAGGTCCAGCTCGCGGCCGCGCACGACCTCATGCACTCGGCCGACGATCAGCTGCGCGATGGCCACATCGAGGAAGCGATGCGCGGCTATCGCACCCTGCTCGCCGCCGGCGGACCGGACCAGCCGCTGTTACTCGAGCGCATCCTCGCGCTCGCCGCCGCGCGGCCGGCGTGGTTCTTCGACGGACTCGAGCTCGCGCGCCAGGCGCTCGGCCGGTGGCCGCAGTTTTCGGCCGCGCACGCGGCGCTCGCGTCGATCACGCTGGCGCAGGGCGACGCGCGCGAAGCGGCAGGCCACCTCACGCATGTCGCGCAACTCGCGAGCGCCGAGGGCGACGACGACCAGGCCGCGCTCGCCGCGCTGGCCGGTGCACGCCTGTTACGCGTGCTCGAGCCCCGCTCCGCGACTCAGCTCTACGAGCTCGCGCTCGAACACGACCCGAGCTCGACCGAGACCGCCGATGCGCTCGCCGATCGGCTCGGCGACGAACAGCGCTGGGCCGAGCTCGTGCGCTTGTTGCGCTCGCGCGCCCAGCAAGCCCAGCACGCCGATCCACGGCGCGCCGTGCAGCTCCATCTCCGGCTTGCGGAGGTGTTCGCGCACCAACTCCGCGACCCGGGCAACGCGCACGTCGAGCTGTCCGCCGCCCGCGCCTTCGCACCGGACGATCCGGCCGTGCACGAGATGACCGCGGTGATCCTCGCGGTCTCGGATCCGCACGCCGCGGTGCAGGCGTGGCGCGAGGTCGCACGCCTCGCCGACGAACGCGACGACGCTCGCACGGCGGCGCGCGCGAACGCGATCCTCGGCGACAGCCTCGCGCATCTGGGCCAGCTCGACGACGCCGAGCTGGCCTGGCGTCGCACGCTCGAGCGCGATCCGCTACAGGCCGACGCGATCTCCGGGCTCGCTCGGGCCGCCGCCCAGCGCGGCGATCACGCGAACGCGGCCGAGCTCTTTGAGCGGCTGCGCGGCCTCGGCCTACCGCAACCGGTGATGGCCTGTCACGAGCTCGCGCTCGCCCGCTCGCTCGTCACGCTCGAGCGGCTCGACGAGGCACGGGGCTCGCTGCGCCGCGCGGCCTCGGGCGGGGGCGAGACCGCCGCCGAGGCGCATGCGGTGCTCGCCGAGATCGCGGAGGCCGAGGCCGATGCGGACCATGCCGCGGTCGAGCTCGATCTCGCGATCAGCTCGTTCATCGAGCTCGGCAGTGAAGCCGACGTCGACGAGCAACACATGCACGCTCGCGCCGCCGAGCTCGCGGTCGCCCGCGCCTCGCTGTTCGATCGCCGCGGCGAGGCCGCGCAGGCCGGCCTCGCGTGGGAGCGCGCGCACGGGCTCGCCGCGCAACACGCCCCGGCGATCGCGCGAGCGGCCGCCCGGACGATGCTCGAGCGCGCGGGCGAGCCGATCGGCGAGCGGCGCTGGATCGAGGCGGTGCTCGCGACCCACCCGCCCGCAGCCGAACGCGCCGCGCTGTTGATCTCGCGCGCCGAGGTTCGCCGCCGAGAAGCGACGCCCGATGTCGCGGCCGCGCTCGCGGATCTCCACGAAGCGCTCGCGCTGCTCGACGACGCACCCTCCGACCCCGGATCGCGCCGGCGCGCGTACGCGCTCGAGGCCGAGCTGCTCGTGAACAGCGGCGATGCCCGCGCCCGCGCCCAGGCGCTGACCGAGCTCGCGAAGATCGCGGAGCGCACCACGGATCGCATCGAGTCCGAAACCGCGGCCGCGGCCGCGTGGCTCGCCGCCGACGAGCCCGCCGCCGCCCTGCCCCACGGCGCGCGCGCTCACGCACAACTCGACGCCGAGGTCCCGGCGCACCTGCGCCGCGACGTGCTCGTGACCCTCGGCGAGGCGGCCTGGCGGCAGCGCTCGTGGCTCGACGTGATCCGGGCCTATCGCGGGCTCCTCGATGATCCGCAGACCGACCTCGCGAACCTCGGCACCTTTCGCTATCGCCTCGCGGTCGCGGCCGATCGCACCGGCGATGCGGGACTCGCGGTCGAGACGCTGCGCCCGGTCGCGCACCCAGGCGACGGCGCCGATGCGTGGACCGCCGCGCCGGCGGACGTCCGCGGTCAAGCGCTACGCCTGTTCGCGGACCTCGCGGAGCGCGCCGGCGATCTCGCGGGCGCGGCCACGGCGCTCGAGGGCTTCGCACAGCTCGCCGCCACCGGCCCTGGAGAAGGCACGACGCCGAGCGCGCGCGCGGACGCGATGTATCGCGCGGGCGAGCTATTTCGCCGCGCCGAACGCGCCGACGATGCGGTGCGCTGTCTCGAAGCCGCGCTCCGGATCTCCGACGCCCACCTGCCCGCGCTCGACGCGCTCGAGGCCCAGTGGCGCGAGCGCGGCGATCTCGAGCGCGTCGCGACGATCCTGGGCCGCAAGGTCGCCGCGACCACCCGCCATCCCCACCGCCAGCTCCCCTTACTGTCGCGGCTCGGCGACCTCCAGGAGCGAATCGGCCGCGGCGAGGTCGCGCTCGCGACCCACCAGCGCGCGCTCGAGATCGATCCCGCGTGGGCGCCATCGCTCGCGTTCGTCGCGGCGCGCACGGGCGGCACGGCACCGCTCGTAGCCGCGGTGGCCGCGCCCGCCACCGGCGATGAAGACACGGCGAGCGGCCGCATGCGAGAGGCGCACGCCACCGGGCTCTCGCTCCGCGAAGCGGCTCGCCGCGCGCGTGCGGCCGGCAAGATCGGTGATGCGTTCGCGTCGCTCGAGGCCGCGAATCACGTCGCGCCAGGCGACCTCGAGGTCCTCGGCGAGCTCGCGGAGCTCGCGATCGAGCTCGGCGACTATGAAGCGGCCGCGCGCCACCTGAGCGCACGATGCGACTTGTTGACCGGCACCAGGCAGGGCGACGCGTTGCTCGAGCTCGCGGACGTGTTCTACGATCGCCTCGACGACCCGCCCCGCGCGCGCACCGCGATGCGCCGCGCCGCCGAGCAACTCGGAGGTACCCGCCACGACTCGACGCTACGGTTGCTCGCGAGCGAAGCCTCCGCGCACCTCGCGTGGGATGTGGCCGCCGAGGCGCTGAGCGCGATCCCCGCGGAGCGCCGTGCCTCGACCGACCTCGTCAACCTCGCGAGCGCGTTCGTGCGCGCCGGCAAGAACACCGAGGCGGTCGCGCTGATCGACGCCGCCTCGAGCACCGGCGACCTCGTCGACGACGGCACCTTGCTCGCGGAGCTGCACGCCGAGGTCACCCGCAAGGCGCAGCTCGCGCGCACGTACGAGTGGCGTGCGCAGGGTTCGAAGACCGGTGAGGCCGAGGCGCTCCGCGCCGATGCGGCAGCGCTGCTGCGCGCGATCGGCGGCCGCGAGCCGGAGCAACGCGGCAAGCCCGAGCAGGAGCTCGACGACCGGATCCAACGCCCCCCCGCAGCCGAGCCGCTGGCGATCCACGTGCTCGAGATCCACGAATCGATTCCCGACGACGACGACGACGACCGCCGTGACGACGACGACGGCGAGCCCGCGGAACCGTCGGTCACGGTGTCCGGTACCCGCGAGGAGAACTCCGGTGCCGTCCGCGCGGTGGCGGCGTTCGCCGACCGCGAGCGCTTGCTCGCCGCGCATCGCGCGGCCCCCGACGATCCGGCGATCCTGCTCGCGCTGCTCGCCCACCTCGCCGCGAGCCCGGAGGGCTCGGACCTCCGCCGCGGGGTGCTCGATCGGTCCGCGCTCGAGGCGACCGGCCGCGCGCAGGCGATCGCGCTCCACGAGCTCGCGCTGATCGCGCGCGGCGAGGCCCACGACCCGATCCGCGCGACCGCGCTGTGGAGCAAGGCCTACCGGGTCGACGCGACCTTCGCGCCGGTGTGGATGCCGTACGCGGACGCGCTCGCGGGTGCCGACGAGATCGACCTCGCCCGCGAGCTGTACGAACAGATCGCCGAGTCCGCCGCGTACGACGGCGTCCGCCGGGCGTTCGCCGCCGAGCGCGCCGAGGTGCTGGGGCGCGACGACTCCGTGGTGTCCGGCGAGATCGGAGGCCCGCCGGTGCCACCGCCGGCCGTGATCGAGACCGGCGTCGAGCTCGTCGAGGCGCGCCAGCTCGCCGAGGAGGACAACCTCCCCGCCGCGATCGTCGCCGCGGAGCGCGCCGCGATCGCGCATCCGGACGACCGCGATCCACTCGAGCTGCTCGAACAGCTCTACGCCGAGATCGGCGACATCACGGCGGCGTCCGAGGCGATCGGTCGCCAGCTCGTGCTCGCCGCAGAGCCGAGCGTGCGCTCCGCGTTGTGGCGGCGGCGCGCGCGGCTGTACCGCGGCGCAACCGGCCGCGAGGCCGAGGCCTATCGCTGCCTCAAGGAGGCGCACGCGTGCGCGCCGGCCGATCCAGAGGTCGCCTACCAGTTGCGCACGGCCGCGATGGTGCGCGGCGAGTGGGCGCTCGTCGCGTCGCTGCTGTATCGCGAGATCGCGGCGTCGCAGAACCCGCGCGACCGCGGCGCGCTGCACCTCGAGCTCGCGCTGATCTTCCAGGAGCGCCTGGACGACGCCGGGCAGGGTCAGGTCAACCTCGAACAAGCGCTCGCGTTCGATCCCACGATCCCCGCGGTTCGCGCTCCGCTCGCGCGGCGCTACGAGGCCATCGGCCGGCGCGCCGAGGCTGCGCGCCTGTACGAGGAAGCCGCGACCAGCGCGCGTGCCGCGGATCGCGCCGACTTGCTCGCCGCCGCCGCGCGATGCCGCACCAACGTCGAGCTCCCGGCCGACGAGAAGGCGTCGCTCGCGGCGCGGCTCGAGCAAGCCGAGGTCGCGGGCGACCTCGACGGCGCACAGGAGCTCGCGCACCAGCTCTGGCGCGTCGCTCCCGGCCACGCCGCCGCGTTCCGCACGCTCGCGAGCTCGCACCGCCTGTCGGGCGATCTGCCGGCGTTGACCGAGCTGACCACGCTGCGCGCGGCGAACACCCAGGTCGCCGGCGAGCGCGCCGCCGCATGGCTCGAGGTCGCGCGCCTCGCGGAGGATCTCGGCAAGTATGACGAGTCGGCACGCGCCTACGACGCCGCGCTGATCGAGAATCCCGCCCACACCGACGCGCTCGACGCGCGTGGTGGGCTCGCATTCAAGCTCGGCGATTGGGCCACGGCGGAGCTGATCTACCGCGATCTCGCGCCCGGCGAGAGCGTGCTTGGAGAAGAGGAGCTCGCGCTGCGCCGCTCGATCATCGCGGAGCACCTCGGCCGCGACACCGAGGCGCTCGAGCTCGCGCGCGCCGCCGCGACCGCCGCGCCGGGACGGCGCGACATCCTGATGCGGATCCAGGAGCTCGCGACGCGCCTCGGTGAGACCGCGCTCGCGCTGGTCGCCGCGCGCGCGGTGCTCGATCTCGTGCCGCTGGACGACGACGAGGCGCTCCTGGCGACCCACTTCGCGCTCGTCGACCTCTATCGCACGCTCGGCGACCTCGACTCCGCGACCGCCCAGCTCGACCGGGTCGTGCGCGTTCATCCGCACCACGCGTTCGCGATCGAGCAACTCGCCGAGATCCACATCGCGAAGGGCGACTGGGACACCGCTACGCGGTTTCTGTACCAGCTCGTCCCGCTCGCGCCCTCGCCCTCCGAGCGCGCCGAGCGGCTGTACCGGCTCGGCGAGGCGGTGCTCGTCCACCTCGGCGACCTCGATCGCGCGGACGACATCTTCCTGCGCGCCTCGGATCTCGATCCGACCTACGTGCCGACCCTGCGCCGGCTGCTCGACGTGTACTGGCGCGCCGACGATCCCTCCGCCCTCGTCGAGGTGACCTCGCAGCTCGCGAGCTCGGGCTCGCTCACGCTCGGTCCGATCGGCAAGACCGCGCTCTCGCAGGCGCTGATCGCGGCGGCGTTGGTCGGCGACACCACCCTCGCGGCGAAGATCGCCACCACGATCGGAGAGGACGCGCCGACCCGCGTCGCCAACGCACTCGTCCGGCTGGCCGGCCTCCCCCGCGCGAACGGCCGCCGCTTCGAGGTCAAGACTGCGGCCACCGCCGTCGCCGAGCTCGGGCGTCGAGGCGTGCTCGATCTCGCCAAGCTGCGCACCGCCGCCGCGGGCACGCCGATCGCGTCCGAGCTGGCCTAGGTCAGAATCCTCGACCGCGGCACGTGCCGTGCACTCACGCCAACCGGGTCGCGAGCTCGACCGTGCGCGCGTGATCCGCGATCCGCTCGACGAAGCTCCTGCGATGGTGCGGATCGCTGATCCGTGCGGCCCGCGCGAGCAGCTTCGCGCCCGCCACGGCGATCACGGCGCGCGCTTCGTCGCCGTGGCCGCTGCCGACCAGCGCCTCGGCGAGCACCAACCGGACCAGCGCCTCGCCCTCTTCGATCGCGCCGAGCTCGTCGAGGATCGCCATCGCGGCGCGCGCCTCGGCGAGCGCGTTGACCACGCGACCGGTCGCCAGCAGGATCCGGGCGAGCGTGGCGCGCATCTGGGCCTGCATCGGCAGCTGGGAGGTCGCGAGCGCGCGCGCGACCGTCTGCTCGGCCGCCGCGAAGTCGCCCTGCTCGTAATAGATCGCGCCGAGGTACAGCCGCGCGCCACCTCCGAGCCGGCGATCGCCCTGCGCGTCGAACGCGGCGACCGCCTCGGCCTCGATGCGCGCGGCCTCTGCGAGCTCGCCCCGCGCCGCGAGCGCCCGCCCGAGGTTGTGCTTCGCGGTCGCGATCACGTTCTCGAGACCGAGCGCGGTCGCGCGGGCGAGCGCATCGCGCAGCGCCTCCTCCGCCTCGGCGTACGCGCCGAGCTCGAGCCACGCGTACCCGACGTGACCGCGCTGGACGCACGCGTAGCGGAGATCGCCCGCGCGCTCGAACGCCGCGAACGCCGCGAGCTCGGACTCGAGGTACGCACCCGCGTCGCCGGTGAACATCGAGCGCGACGAGCGCGCTTGATAGATCCGCGCCACGATCGCCGGCTCCTCGACCGCCGGCGCGACCTGCTCGACAAGATCGAGCAACACCTGCGCGAGCGCGTGGCTGCCGTAGCTGAACAACTGGAATGCCGCGTTCGCGGTCGCGGTGACACGGGCGCCGAGCGTCGTGCGATCGCGCGGCGCGTCGCGCAGGAGCGCCGCGACCGCCTCGAGCGAGGCTCGATCGCCGAGCTTGCCGCTCGACTCGGCCGCCTCGTTCGCGGCCGCAAACCAGGCCGTGCTCCCGCGCGGCAGCACCGCGAGCGCGCTCAGGGCGTGCCGCGCACTCTCGGCGAGCTCGCCGAGCCAGCGATGTGCCTCGGCCCGCACGAGCGCGAGCGATTCTGCGGCGGCGCCGCACGCCGCGGCGCGCTCGCACCGCGCGAGCGCGCCCCGGAAGTCGCAGGCCGCGAGCGCTTGCTCGGCGGCCGCGCGATAGAGCACGGCCGCGCGGGTACCATCGCCGCCGCGCTCGAAGTGATCCGCGAGCGCGACCGGATCGCCCTCGCCCGCGGCCGCGAGCCACTCCCCGGCGAGCTGGTGCCCGAGCTTGCGATCGGCATCGGTCAGCATCGCGTAGGCCGCCTCGCGTACGAGCGAGTGGCGAAACTGGAGCTCGTCCTGACCCGGAAACCGCGGCGGCGCGACGCGCGCGACGAGCTCGCGCGCGCACAGCTCGTCGAGCCACTCCGCGGTGCCGGTCGCGCGCGCGGCATCGCCGAGCAGGGCCATCACGCCACCTCGCCAGAACCGTTGGCCGAACACGCTCGCCGCGCGGAGCACGCGCCGCGCATCGAGCTCGAGCCGCTCGAGCCTGCCCTGGACGACCGCGAGCACGGTCTCGGGCATCGCATCGCCCTTGCCCTCCGCCGTGGCACGGATCAGCTCCTCGAGATAGAACGCGTTACCCGCGGCTTGCTCGACGAGCCGCGCGACCAGCGCCTCGGGCGCCGTGTCGCCGAGCACGCCGCGCACGAGCCGCTCGCTACCTTTCCGGGTCAGCTCGTCGAGCCGCAGCTCGTGCGCGCCGCGCTCGCTCCACAGCTTCGGAAACAGCTCGTGGACGTCCGGACGCGCGAGCGCGAGCACGAACAGAGGGCGATCGCACAGCTCGCGCAGCGCGGCATCGATCAGCTTGACGCTCGGCACGTCGCCCCAGTGCAGATCCTCGAGCACGATCACCAAGGGCTGGGCCGCCAGCTCCGTGGTCACGAAGTGGACGAACGCCTGGCGGATCTGCTCCGCCATCAACAACGGATCTTGGCGTGCCGCGCGCAGCTCCGGCACGTCGCGATCGTCGAACGGCGCGGCCACGAGCTCGCCGAGGAACACCAGGGTCCTGTCGTGGAGCGCGCTCGTGTTGCGGGACACGCGCGCGCGCAACTTCTGGCGGCGCAGCTCGATCGGCTCGCCATCCTGGATCCCCGCCGCTCGCCGCAGCGCCGGAGCGATCATCCCGTACGGCGAGCCCGCGCGCAGCGGCTCGCCGCGCCCGATCCAGACCTCGCCGAGCCCTGCAGCTCCGTACCCCCGTGCGTGGATCCGCCGCAGCATCTCGACGCGGAGCCGCGACTTGCCGATCCCGGCCACGCCGACGACGACGACCGCGCGCGCGATCGGCTCGGCGAGGCACTCCTCGTAGAGGCCCGCGAGCACGCCGAGCTCGCGATCGCGCCCCACGCACGGCGTCGGCTTGCCGAGCAGCGTGCGCGCGGTCTCGACGACGTCGCGTTCGGCGATCAACACGAGGCCCGCGGCGTCGCCGCCGAGCTCGAACCGCACGTCGAGCAGGCCCGCGGTGACGTCATCGACGCGGACGCCCGGCGCGGCCGTGCCGAGCAGGCGCGCCGCCCGATCGATGGCCTCGCCCACCGGCCAGCGCCCCGCGAGCACGCCACGCCCGGTCGCGAGCGCCATCGGCGCGGTCGGCGCGACCTCCTTCAACGCGAGCGCGCAACGCGCCGCCTGAACCGCCTGATCTCCTGCGCTACCGCCGCCGGCGATCGTGACGACGTGCGAGCCATCGACCAGGCGCTCGAGCGTCGCGCCGTGGGCGAGCGCGGCCGCGCGCAGCGACGCGAACACCATCGGCAGCACGGACTCGTCCGTCGGAGCGGCGGCCTCGGACGTCATGGTCGGCGACTCCGCGATCGACTCGACCACGGTATCGAAGCCGTCGCCCGCGCCGATCAACACGACGCTCAACAACCGGCGCTCGCTCGTGGTCAGCGCCTTGCGCGGGGCGACCGGCCCGACCTCGATCGCCTCGAGGGTGCCGAGCGCGGCGAGTGCAGCCGCCAGCGCCTTGCCGTCGGCCGGGCGATCCTCGGCGCGCTTGGACAACGTGCGTGCGACCAGCGCATCGAGCGCGTGCGGGAGCTCCGGACGTAGCTCCGCGAGCCGCGGCGCATCCTCGAGCAGGATCTTCGCGAGCACCGCCATCACGTTGTCACCCACGAACGCGTGCTCGCCGGTCAACAGCTCGAACAACACGCAACCGAGCGCGAACACGTCCGCGCGGGGGCCGACCGACCGATCGCCGCGCGCCTGCTCCGGCGCCATGTAGCCCGGCGTCCCGATCATCACGCCGGTGCGGGTCGCGAAGCGATCGCCGTCACCCACGCGTGCGACGCCGAAATCGAGCAGCTTGACCCGCGCGAGGTCACCGCGCACGACGAACAGGTTCGATGGCTTGACGTCGCGGTGGACCACGCCCTGGTCGTGCGCCGCGCCGAGCGCTTCGCCGACCCTGCGGACCACCGCGATCGCCGCTCCCGGGGTGATGCCGGTGCGCCGCACGCGATGCCCGAGTGGTTCGCCCTCGAGCCACTCCATCGCGAGCCACAACAGTCCGTCCGCGGTCTCGCCGTCGGCGATGTAGCGGACGATGCCAGGATGGCGGAGCTGAGCGAGCACCCGGATCTCGCGCGCGAACCGATCTCCGTGGTCGGCCGCGACGTCGCGCAGCACCTTGACCGCGACGGATTCGCCCGTCGCACGATCGAGCGCGCGATAGACCGCACCCATCCCACCCGAGCCGGCCACCTCGCCGAGCTCGAACTGGCCGCCGACCAGGTCGCCCGGCTGCATCCCTCGAATCTAAGGGAAGGCGCGGGGTCGTGCCCGTCCGCCAGCGCTTGTTCTTCGCCGCGTGGGCCGCGTGATCGGCCTTCGCCTTGTTGACGTGCCGTATTGACGGCCCTGTAAGCGTGATTACATTCGCCTCGTCATGAAGATCGACAACCTGACCGTCAAAGCCCGCGAAGCGCTTGCGGCTTCTCGCGAGCTCGCCATGGCCAAGAGCCACGCCGAGGTGGGAGCCGAGCACCTGTTGCTCGCGCTGCTCGATCAAGAGGGTGGTGTGGTTCCGCGCATCCTCACCAAGCTGGGGGCGGACCCCGAGATCGTCCACGCCGACCTCGAGCGCGCGCTCGAGAGCAAGTCACGGGTCAGCGGCTCCGCGCTCGACGTCGACTTCGGTCGCTCGCTCAAGGACGCCTGGGAAGCGGCGGCCAAGCAGGCCACCGAGATGAAGGACGAGTTCATCTCCACCGAGCACTTCTTGCTCGCACTCTCCGCCGGCAAGACCGCCGCTGGTGAGGCGCTCCGCGCCGTCGGCGCGACCAAGGACGCGATCCTCGCGGCGCTCGTCGCGGTGCGCGGTAACCAGCGCGTCACCGATGACGATCCCGAGGCCAAGTACGAGGCGCTCGAGCGCTACACGCGCGACCTCACCAAGCTCGCCGAGCAGGGCAAGCTCGATCCGGTGATCGGCCGCGACGAAGAGATCCGCCGCACGATCCAGATCTTGTCCCGGCGCACCAAGAACAACCCCGTGCTCGTCGGCGAGGCCGGTGTCGGCAAGACCGCCGTCGTCGAGGGCATCGCCCAGCGCATCGCGCGCGGCGACGTCCCCGAGTCGCTACGCGACAAGAAGCTGCTGTCGCTCGACCTGGGCTCGATGATCGCCGGCGCGAAGTACCGGGGGGAGTTCGAGGAGCGCCTCAAGGCCGTGTTGAAGGAGGTCGCGTCGTCGGCCGGCCAGGTCATCATGTTCATCGACGAGATGCACACCCTCGTCGGCGCCGGCGCCGCCGAGGGCGGCAACGACGCCGCGAACCTCCTCAAGCCCGCGCTCGCCCGCGGCGAGCTGCGCTGCATCGGCGCGACGACGCTCGACGAGTACCGCAAGCACATCGAGAAGGACAAGGCGCTCGAGCGCCGGTTCCAGCCCGTGATGATCGACGAGCCCTCGGTCCAGGACACGATCGCGATCCTGCGCGGCATCAAGGACAAGTACGAGGTCCACCACGGCATCCGGATCCGCGATGGCGCGCTGGTCTCGGCCGCGAAGCTGTCGCAGCGCTACATCCCGTCGCGCCAGCTCCCCGACAAGGCGATCGATCTCGTCGACGAGGCCGCGTCGCGGCTCAAGATGGAGATCGAATCGACGCCGACGCCGATCGACGATCTCGAGCGCGACATCGTGCGGCTCGAGGTCGAGCGCGCGGCGCTCGAGCGCGAGAACGATCGCGCGTCGAAGCAGCGCCTGCCGGTGGTCGAGAAGGAGATCGCCGAGTTCAAGGAGCGGGCCAGCGGGATGAAGGCGCAGTGGCACGCCGAGCGCGATCTGATCAAGCACCTCGGTGAGGCCAAGGAGAAGCTCGAGCAGGCCAAGACCGACGTCGAAGCGGCGCAGCGCCAGGGCGACTTCGCGAAGGCGTCCGAGCTGCGGTTCGGGACGTTGCCGGCGCTCGAGAAGCAGATCGCCGTCGAGTCCGCCAAGGTCGATTCGCTCCGCGCCAAGGGCGGCTTTCTGCGCGAAGAGGTCACCGAGGACGACATCGCCGCGGTGATCTCGCGGTGGACCGGCATCCCGGTCGACAAGATGATCGAGGGCGAAGCCGAGCGCCTCGGCAACATGGAGGACCGGCTGCGCTCGCGCGTGATCGGTCAAGACGCCGCGGTCACCGCCGTGGCCGCCGCGGTGCGCCGCGCGCGTGCCGGCCTCAAGGATCCGAACCGCCCGATCGGCTCGTTCCTGTTCCTCGGCCCGACCGGCGTCGGCAAGACCGAGCTCGCGCGCGCGCTCGCCGAGTTCCTGTTCGACGACGAGACCAACATGGTCCGCATCGACATGTCGGAGTATCAGGAGAAGCACACCGTGTCGCGCCTGGTCGGCGCGCCTCCGGGCTACGTCGGCTACGACCAGGGCGGCCAGCTCACCGAAGCGGTGCGCCGCCACCCGTACAGCGTCGTCCTGCTCGACGAGATGGAGAAGGCGCATCCCGACGTGTGGAGCGTGCTGCTCCAGGTGCTCGACGACGGCCGCCTCACCGACGGTCAGGGTCGCACGGTCGACTTCAAGAACACCGTCGTGATCATGACGAGCAACGCGGGCAGCCAGCACCTGCTCCGCTTGACGCCGCAAAACCGCACCGAGGTCGAGGCCTCCGTGATGGGCGAGCTGCGTACGACCTTCCGGCCCGAGCTGCTCAACCGGATCGACGAGATCATCTTCTTCGAGCCGCTCGGCGAGAAGCAGCTCGCCGAGATCGTCAAGATCCAGATCGCGCGGTTCGAGAAGCTGCTCGCGGATCGCGAGCTCGGACTCCACCTGTCCGACCAGGCAGTCGCGATGGTCGCCGAGGCCGGCTACGATCCGGTGTACGGCGCGCGTCCGTTGAAGCGCTCGCTGCAGAAGCTCGTGATCGATCCGCTCGCCACCAAGCTGATCGCTGGTGAGTTCCACCCCGGCGACGTGATCGACGTCGAGGTCGCGGGTGGCGACATCACGTTCCACCGTAGCGAGAAGCAGCGTCACGAGAAGGTCGCGTAGTCATGTCGCAGCAGATCGACTTCGATCCGAACCTCGACTTCTACAAGGCGCTCGGCGTCTCGGACAAGGCGACCTCGGACGAGATCAAGAAGCAGTACCGCAAGCTCGCGAAGCAGTACCACCCGGACTCGACGGGTGGCGACAAGGCCAAGGAGACGCGGTTCAAGGAGCTCTCGAACGCGTACGACGTGCTCGGCGACCCGAAGAAGAAGAAGCTGTACGACGAGATCCGGGCGGGCTCGGCTCGCCAGCCCGGCATGAGCGGGCGTGGCCCGGGTGGGGCCACCTACACCTACGAGACCAGCGGGGGTCCGGGGGTGTTCGATCTCAACGATCTGTTCGGCCAGTTTTTTCAAGGTGGTGCGGGTGGTGGCGGTGGCGGTGGTCGCAGCCGGCGCGGCGCGCAAGGGCCTTCCCAGGTCGACTTCGAGGAGGCGTTTCAAGCCCAGCAGCGCGGATCGCGCGCTCCCGTCGACGACGCCGACTTCACCAGCAAGGTCCAGGCGAGCGATGGCAGCTGGCTCGAGGCCAAGGGCGCCGACGTCTATTCGGACATCCGGATCGCGTTCGATCGCGCGATCCTCGGCACCATCGCGACCGTCCCGACGATCGACGGCAAAGCGGAGGTGAAGGTCCCGCCCGGAACCGCGAGCGGCAAGAAGCTACGACTGCGCGGCAAGGGCCTCCCCGATCGCTCAGGACAGGCCGGCAACCACTACGTCACCGTGCAGATCGACGTCCCCGGCGATCTCGATGACGAATCGAAAAAATTACTCGTGCAGCTCGTTCAACGGCTCCGCAAGCGCGGGCAAACCGACTGATCTGTCGTAGACTGTCAGCGAGGCGAGATGTCGAAGCACACCGAAACTGCTGGCCAATATCCCGTGATCCCGCTCCGGACCGAAGTCCAGCTGCCCGGCCATGTCGGGCCGCTCGAGATCGGCCGCGAAGCCAGCGTACGCGCGATCGAAGCCGCGACGCGCGATGACAATTTGATCGTCATCATCCCGCAGAAGAACCCCGCGGTCCGCGACCCCGGCCAGCGCGACCTCCACGAGGTCGGCGTCCGCGCCGAGATCGTGCAGGTCGTCAAGCACTCGCCCGGGCGGTTCACGTGCGTGATGCGGTTCCTCGAGCGCGTCCACATCGACACGCTGGTCGCCACCGAGCCCTTCCTCGTCGCGTCGGTGTCGCCGCTGCAGCCGATCACGGCGTCGTCCGCGGACGCGCTGATCGCGATGACCACGAAGGTCCGCGACTTTCTGACCGCCGTCGTCACCGACGCGCAGACCAAAGATTCGCGCGGCGAGCGCGAGCGCGAGCGCGATAAAGACAAGGACGCCGCGCCCAAAGGCGAGCTGACCCGCACGCAGGTCCAGGCGATCGTCGATCCGGACAAGCTCGTCGATGCGGCGGTGCCGTACCTCGAGCTCGAGCGCGACGACCTCACCACGCTGCTGGTCGAGACCGATACGATGAGTCGGCTCGAGCGCATCATCCCGTCGCTCGAGCGCCAGGCGACCGTGCTCCGGCTCAAGGCCGATATCGGCGCCGAGCTCGAGGGCCAGTCGAGCCGGACCCACCGCGAGCGCGTGCTGCGCGACCGGCTGCGCCAGATCCAGGAGGAGCTCGGCGAACAGGACGACAACGCCGAGATCGACGAGCTCCGCAAAAAGATCGAAGACAGCAAGATGTCCGACGACGTCCGCGCGGTCGCGAAGAAGCAGCTATCGCGGATGAGCCAGATGGCATCGAGCTCGCCCGAGTACAACATCGCGCGCACGTACGTCGAGAACCTGCTCGAGATCCCGTGGAACGTGTTCACCGAGGACCGCCTCGATGTCTCGGCCGCGCGCGCGATCCTCGAGGCCGAGCACTCCGGCCTCGAGAAGGTCAAGCGCCGGATCCTCGAGTTCCTCGCGGTGCGCAAGCTCGCGCCGAACAAGCACGGCCCGATCCTCCTGCTCGTCGGCCCACCGGGCGTCGGCAAGACCTCGCTCGGCAAGTCGATCGCGAGTGCGCTCGGCCGCAAGTACGTCCGGATCTCGCTCGGCGGCGTGCGCGACGAGGCCGAGATCCGCGGCCACCGCCGCACCTATATCGGCGCCCTCCCCGGCCGGATCGTCGCGGGCCTCAAGAAGGCCGGCTCGATGAACCCGGTGTTCGTGCTCGACGAGATCGACAAGCTCGCGGCCGATATGCGGGGCGACCCCGCGGCCGCGATGCTCGAGGTCCTCGATCCCGAGCAGAACAAGGACTTCGTCGATCACTACGTCGAGGTCCAGGTCGATCTGTCGCGCGTGATGTTCATCTGCACGGCGAACCAGCTCGACACGATCAGCCAGCCGCTGCTCGACCGCATGGAGATGGTGGAGCTCACCGGCTACACGATGGTCGAGAAGATCGCGATCGCGAAGAACCACCTGTTGCCCAAGCAGCTCGCGGAGCACGGCATCACGAACGAACAGCTCGTGCTCGATGAAGACGCGCTCGAGGCGATCGTGGCCAGCTACACGCGCGAGGCCGGCGTGCGTAACCTCGAGCGCGAGCTCGCGGCCGTGTGCCGTGGCGCCGCCGTCAAGGTCGCCGAGGGCGCGACCAAGGTCCACGTCACCAAGGACGCGCTCGACGCCCTGCTCGGCCCGCCGCGCCACGTCTCCGACGTCGCCGAGCGCAAGCCCGAGGTCGGCGTCGTCACCGGCCTCGCGTGGACGCCGGTCGGCGGCGAGATCATGTTCATCGAGGCGCGCGCGTATCCCGGCAAGGGCGAGGTTCGCCTGACCGGCCAGATGGGCGACGTCATGAAGGAGTCCGCCACCGCCGCGTACTCGTGGGTCCGCGCGAACTCGGCGCGGCTCGGCATCGATCACGACAAGATGATGGCGACCGACCTCCACATCCACCTACCGCAGGGCGCGATCAAGAAGGACGGCCCGTCCGCGGGCGTCGCGCTCGCGACCGTGATCACGTCGGTGTACTCGAAGCGTCCGATCCGCAACGACGTCGCGATCACCGGCGAGGTCGACCTCCGGGGCCACGCGCTGCCGGTCGGCGGCATCAAGGAGAAAGTGCTCGCGGCGCACCGCGCCGGCATCAAGATCGTGTTCATGCCCGAGCGCAACTCGAAGGACGTGCTCGAGATCCCGGAGGAGATCCGCAAGGATCTCGATATCCGGTTCATGACCAAGGTCGACGACGCGCTCAAGGTCGCGCTCGGCGAAGCCCCGCCCGAGACCGAGCCAGAGCCCGCGATGCCACCGCCGTCCGCGCCGGGCCGCGGTTCGACCAGCGAACGCCTGCCGAGCTAGAGGATCACCTCGCGCCGCCTTCGCGGCGCGCGAAGGCTCGCCGAGCTATCGGCTCGCTCAGGGCAGCCCCAACGCCGCTCGGCTTCATCGCGCCGTTGCGACGAGGCTCGGACTCATTGCTTCGGCACGAGCTCGTAGATATCGCCGAGCAGCGAGACCAGGTAGACCTCGCCGTTCGCATCGACGCCGAACGAGCTGAGCTGCGCGGGCTCGAGCCCCGAGCTCTTGACCAGCGCCTCGCGCCAGTCCCAGTGATCGTGGACGCCGTGGCTCCACCGGAAGCTCCGGATCAGGCCGGTGCAGAAGTCGGCGTAGAAGTAGCGACCGTCGAGCACGGGTAACGCCTTGCCGCGATACGTGACGCCGCCGGTGACCGAGCAGCCCTGCGAGTGCGGGTAATCGACCGCGGGCGGCGTGAACCCGGTCTTGTCGCAGTGCGCGGCCTCGGTGCCCGACTCGGCATCGAAGCAGTGCGCGCCCTCGACGACGTTCCAGCCCATGTCGTGGACCTTGCCGTCGGGCGGCACGACGTAGACGTTCTCCCACAGGTTCTGGCCGACGTCGCCGATATAGAGATCATGCGTGACGGCATCGAACCAAAACCGCCACGGGTTGCGCACGCCGTAGTGAACCATCTCGGGTTTGGGATCGGCGACGTCGACATCGAACCGCAGGATCTTCGCGAGCAGCACGTGCTGGTTCTGGCCGTTGCGGTGCGGATCGTTCGCGGAGCCGCCGTCGCCCATGCCGGTGTAGAGCTTGCCGTCGGCACCGAAGATCAGGTTGCCGCCGTTGTGATTCGAGAACGGCTGCGCGATCCGGATGAGCTCGCGCGCGGTCGTCGGATCGACGACCTCCGGGTCGCGCGCGGAGACCCGGTACTCGACGATGTGCGTCGCCTTGTCGGCGGAGGTGAAGTCGACGTAGAGCTTGCCGTTGCGCGCGAACTGCGGATGGAACGCGAGGCCGAGCAGGCCCTCTTCGTTGCCGGTGGACAGACCGCCGATCGTGAACAACGGCCTCGCCGCGGGCGCGCCGTGATCGATCCTCCGGATCGCACCGCGCTGCTCGACCACGAACTGCCGCGGATCGCCCGGCGGCGACACCACGAGCACGGGACGAGCGAAGCCGTGTGCGACCGCGCGCAGCGTGACCTGCGCCGCGACCGCGGGCGGCACCGCGTACAGCGTGGTCGAGGCCGGCTCGCTCGCTGCTCCAGGCGCCGCTCCAGGCGCTGCTCCAGGCGCCGCTCCAGGCGCCGATCCTGGCGCCGATCCTGGCGCCGATCCTGGCGCCGCGGCCGGCGCGAGCGGCGCGGTCGGCGGCGGCGGACGTTCGACCGAGTGCTTGCAGGCCACCAGGATCACGATCGCGCACCAGAGCCGCATCTGCCCAAGACGTAGCTCGAAGCCCATGTGTTAGCGAGCTTACTGGCTACACAAGCTACCCCTCGCAACGTGGATGGCTGGCGACCGCCGTAGCCGCGCGCCGACGCCCGCTCGCAACCTGCTGAATCTTCGCGCGATCGGCACGGTGGAGCGGCCCGTGACCCTGGCACATTCGATGCTCTTACCCGAGCCAGCCATGCGAGCCGCCACGAACGCCTACGTCACTCCCCTCATCCGCAACAAGCGGGAGCTGGTCTCGTACTTCGAGTACTCGCAGAGCGGTGTCCAGGTGGTCGAGGACGGCCTCAAGGAGATCTCGTTCGGCGAGTACCTCGTCGAGGAGCAGGTGCTCGATCGGTTTCAGCTGTTCCGCGCGCTCCAGATGCAGGACCGGTTGCCGGGGGTCCGCCTCGGCGAGTGCGCCGCCGCGCTCGGCTACGCCCCGATCAACGCGATCGAGAAGATCTACGCGCGCTTCGTCCAGCTCCAGACGGTCGCGGTCGGATAGGCGCGATCTAAATTTAGAACCCGCGGATCACCGCGTCGGTGAACGCCTGCGTGTTCGCCTTGCCGCCGAGATCGCCGGTGCGGGTCTCGGGGTTGGCGAGCGCGGCATAGACGCCGTTGCGCAGGCGGTCCGCCGCCTCGCGCTGCGCGACGTGATCGAGCAGCATCGCCGCCGACAGCATCAGCGCCGTCGGGTTCGCGATGCCCTTGCCGGCGATATCGGGCGCGGTCCCGTGCACGGCCTCGAACATCGCGAAGCCGGCTTCGGCGGTGCTACGCGCCGGGCCTTCGCCCGACGTGTGGCCGAAGTTCGCCGCCGGCGCGACGCCGAGCCCACCGGTCAGCCCGGCGGTGAGATCCGAGAGGATGTCGCCGAACAGGTTCATCGTGACGATCATGTCGAACCGCTCGGGCTGGGTGACCAGCTTCATCGCGGTCGCGTCGACGATCATGTCGTCGAACCCGATGTCGGGATATTTCTTCGCGATCTCCTTACCGGTGTCGAGGAACAGCCCGTTCGACAGCTTCAGGATGTTCGCCTTGTGGACCAGCGTGATGTGCTTGCGGCCGTGCGCGCGCGCGTACTCGAACGCGTACGTGATCACGCGCTCGCTGCCGAACCGCGTGATGATCGCGATCGACTCGGCGGCGGTGCGCCGCGGATCGACGTAGTGCTCGACCCCGGCGTAGAGGTCCTCGGTGTTCTCGCGCACGATCACGAGGTCGACGTTGGTGTAGCGCGAGGGCACCCCGGCGATCGTCTTGGCCGGCCGCACGTTCGCGAACAGGTCGAACTGCTGGCGCAACGTGACGTTGACCGAGCGATAGCCGCCGCCACTGGGCGTCGCGAGCGGGCCCTTGAGCGCGAGCGCGGTCCGCTTGAACGACTCGATCGTCGCCTGCGGCAACGGATCGCCGTGCTTGGCGACCGCACCGGCGCCGGCATCGGCGCGCTCCCAGGCGAGCTTGCCGCCCGCGGCCTCGATGGCGCGCACGGTCGCGGCCGAGATCTCGGGGCCGATCCCATCTCCTTCGATCAACGTGACGGTGGTCATGGCAGCTCTACCTCGATCTGCTCGCCGGTCACGCGGACCGGGTAGCGGGTCAGACATACGTCAGATGCCGTGTCGTGGCAGCCGGTCTCGGTCGAGAATCGCCAGCCATGGTGCGGGCAGATCAGGTGGCCGCGCGAGACGATGCCGTTCGCGAGGTCGCCACCCTGGTGCAGGCAGGCGCGCTGCACCGCGAACAGCCGCTCGCCGTCGCGGCCCAGCGCGATCTCGACCTCGCCGGCGGTCACCGCGATCACGTCCCCGGCGCGCACGTCGCCGACCTTTGCGACCGGATACCACGTCACGACATCACTATAAACCAGCGCTCGGCTCGTGCGCTCGACCGGCGTGCGCTTCACGGCCAGCCGGTTCAATCCGTGGTATCGGAGCCATCGCCGCCGAGACCATACGCCTTCATCTTCGTGTAGATGCTCGCGCGCGAGATGCCGAGCCGCTTCGCTGCCGCGGCCGGGTTGCGATCGCTCCTGAGCGCCGCCGCGATCGCCGCGCGCTCGACCGCACGGACGGCGCGGTCGGTGATGTCCTTGAGCCCCTCGCCGTCACCCAGCCGCTCGAAGTCGATCACCGGCCAGGCGATCTCGATGCGCTCGTCGTCACCGTGGTTGCCCGCGACGCTCCCGGCATCGAGCCCGAGCATCGCGAGGTCGTGCGACCGGATGGTCTCGCCATCGCACAGGATCGCGGCGCGCGACAGCACGTTCTCGAGCTCGCGGATGTTGCCGGGCCAGCGATAGGACTGCAGGTGCGCCAGCGCCTTCGCGGTCATCTGCGTCGGATAAGGCGCCTCGCTCCCCGCGAAGCTCTTCGCGGCGCCGCGCCGCTTCGCGAGGATGTGCGCCGCGAGCAGCGGGATGTCCTCCTTGCGCTCGCGCAGCGGTGGGACCTGGATCGGCACGACCGCGAGCCGCCAGTACAGATCCTCGCGGAACTGGCCTCGCGCGACGAGCTGCTTGAGGTCCTTGTTGGTCGCGGCGACCACGCGGACGTCGATCTGGACCGGGCGATCGCCGCCGACCGGCTTGATCTCGCGCTCCTGCAGCACGCGCAGCAGCTTGTTCTGCACGCTCGCGTCGATGTCGCCGATCTCGTCGAGGAAGATCGTGCCCGCGTTGGCCTCGCGGAACAGCCCTCGGCGCGCGCGGTTCGCACCGGTGAACGCGCCCTTCTCGTGGCCGAACAGCTCGGCCTCGATCAGCGAAGGCGTCAGCGCGGAGCAATCGAACGCGATGAACGGCCCGTCCTTGCGCGGGCCGACCCGGTGGATCGTGCGCGCGAGCAGCTCCTTGCCGGTGCCGCTCTCGCCGACGATCAACACCGTCGCGTCGCTCGCGGCGACACGATCGATCATCTGCAGCAACTGCCGCATCAGCGCGGACTGGCCGATCACCTCGCCGAGGCCGCGCGCGCGCTCGACCTCGCCGCGCAGCCGCCTAACCTCGCGGGCGAGCGCGCCGTGCTGGATCGCGCGATCGACGACCGAGCGGATCGCCGCACCGTCCGCGTGCTTGTCGAGCACGTCGAGCGCGCCGGAGCGCATCACGCGGACCGTGAACTCGATCGTCGGGCGCTCGCTCCAGATCACCACGACCGTGTCGGGCGCGACGGTACGTAACCGGTGCAACAGCGCGAGCGCGCCATCCTCGTCGTCGCCGAGCACCGGGTCGAGCAACACGAGATCGAACGCCGAGCCGACCACGCGTTCGAGCACCGCGACCGGGGTCGCGACCGCCTCGACGTCGACCCCGGCGAGCGCGGCTTTCGCGGCGGCGGCGCCGAGCGCGGTGGCGTCCGCGACCAGGACATGTCGGATGACGTCGGGCATCGAGCTCGGCTGTCTAGAAGTCTAGACAGGGTCCATGTAGTTGGACAGTTGTCCATCCAGATAGATATCCAAGTGGCTGATCTTACTTGTTCATGGCGTTGGACGACATTGGCGTCGCAGTTGCGTATATGTCGCGGCAAGGAGGGCCGGATGGAGAGCAAGGACCTCGCGGAGAACCGCGCGTATGTGAAATCGGTGGCGATGAAGTACGTGCGCAATGACCCCGATGCCGAGGACGTGACCCAGGATGCACTCCTGCTCGCGCACCGCTATCGCGCGTCGTTTCGTGGCGAATCGCGTTACTCGACGTGGCTGTATCGCGTGACGGCGACCGCCGCGCTGATGTTCTTGCGCCGCCAGCGCCGGTTGGCGCGCGAGGTCTCGGCGAGCACGACGGTCGATGACGACGGCGCCTCGCTGATCGAGCGCCAGGCCTCCACCGCGGATCTGCGCGGCGAGGTGATCGCGCGCGGCGAGCTCGGCCACGTGCAGGAGGCCGTCGCGGCGCTCGGCGCGAAGTACCCCACGGTGTTCTGGAAGCGCTACGGGGAAGGCCGCACCGAGACCGAGATCTCGCGCGAGCTCGGGATCTCGGTCGCGGCGGTCAAGACCCGGGCGTTTCGAGGCCGGCAGGCCGCGCTACGCGCCGCCGCTCGGTAGCCGGCGGCGCCTCTCCATCTCGATGCGACATCCGGGTGTCGCACCGACGAGGAAGCGCGTTCTACCGCGGGTGTCGCGCGTGACCCCCGAGACGCTGTGCGCGCGTCTCGCACGCCGACCAGCTGTGAGCGCACCGGGGATGGCCGGTGCGGCGCGAGTGGTCATCATCGAGGCGTGAGATGGATGTTCGCGCTCGCGCTCGCAGGCTGTGCGGCCGCGCCGTCCGGCGACGACGCGATGCCGGTGGCGTGCACCGCGAGTGCGGGGACGTTTCACGCGGAGCAGCTCGCGATCGACGACCCGAGCGGCGCCGCGCCCCGGTTCTACTTCCTGCACGTCCCCGACGCCGCGCGCTGCGCGGTGTCGGCGCTGTGGATCGATTTTCACGGCGCCGCAAACGTCCTCCCCGAGGAGCAGACCGCGACCGAAGCCGCGGTCGCCGAGGCGGATGCCGAGGCCGTGATCCTGGTGCGGCCGCGCTCGCTCGCCGGCACGGACGGCGTGTATCGCTGGGACGCGAACGACGGCGATGTCGATCGCAACCGACTGTTCGTCAAGCAGCTGGTCGCGCGGCTCGAGCAGCGCTACGCGATCGATCCGACGCGCGTGATCGTGAGCGGCTTCGGTAACGGCGCGGTGATGGCGGCGCAGTACCTGCGGGGCGACGAGCTACCGGTCGCGGGGATCGCGACGATCGAGGGCGGCTATGGCGAGACCTCGCCGGCGGTGCTGGCCCGGATTCCACCGCACGTCTACAGCGTCACCGGGTTTCGCGACTACATGACCCCGGCGTTCGCGCCGCTGCGCGACCTGTACCGCGCCGCGCAGCTCGGCGATGATCGCTGGTTCTGGCGCCAGGCCAACGCCGGGCACGCGCTGTACGGCTGGCACCTGCGCGAGCTCGTGCCGTGGCTGCTGCGCGGCGAACGCGCCGATCGCGGCACGCTCGCGGGCGGCTGGACCGACGCTTCGATCCTGACGTCGAAGGCGATGCTCGCCGTGCAGGCGACGCCGAGCGGCCTCGTGCTCGGCGCGAGCGAGGGCGGCGCGTTCCGCGCGGCGGGCAGCGGCTGGGCCCCCGTCGGCGCGCTGCCCGCGACCGCGCATGTCACCGCGCTGTGCAGCGACGGCATCCACCTGTTCGCGGCCGCCGAGACGGCGCTGTTCGCATCGGCGGACGACGGCTCGACGTGGACCCAGCTCGCGACCGTGCCCGCGCCCGCAGGCTCGAAGTTCAGCGCCGCGTGGCTGACGTCGCTCGCTTGCGCGACCGATCGCTCGGTGCTCGCCACCGGCCTCGCGGCCGGTGCCGAGAGCAGCGATCACGCGGCGACCTGGCAGCTGGTCTCGATGCCGCGGAGCGACGGCGAAGCGAGCCTCGCGGCGCTCGCGCGCAACACGGCCGGGACGGCGATCGCGGCCGGCGCCGGCTACCTCGGCCGCCGCGCGGCCGGCGGGGCGTTCGCCGCGATGGCGCCACCGCTCGCGCCGGTGTGGTGGAACGGCGTCGCCGCGGTGGGCGAGCAGTTCTGGGCGGTCGGCGATGGCGGCGCGATCGTCGCATCGGCCGACGACGGGGTGACCTGGGCGACGCAGCGCTCGCCGGTCGGCGACGATCTCTACGCGGTCGCATTCGCGGACGCGATGACCGGCGCGGCGGTCGGCCAGCACGGTGCGGTCGTGGTCACGCACGACGGGGGTACATCATGGACCGCGGCCCCGCTCGGCCTCGACGCGTTCCTCGGTGCCGTGATCTGGCTCGACCCGCACACGCTGCTCGCGGCCGGCGAGCACGGCACCGTCGTCACCCGCACGTTCTGACCGGACCCGGATCGACCGCGGTTCGGGTCCCGGCGGACCCGCGCGACTTCACTAACTGCCCGAACGTACGCCGTCGTCGCGCGGTCCGCGCCTGGCCTGGTCGTTGCTCGTGTCGGGCCGCCATGAAGGCAACCAAATTCATCGTGCTCGTCGGCGGCATCCTCGGCCTGCTCTCGTTCTTCCTCCCGCTCGTCTCCGTACATCGCGCGAACGCGACCGGCCAGGTCTCCGCGTTCCAGATCATGAAGGGGCTCGACACCGTGTCCGTCGCGGTCGACGAAGCGAGCGTGCACTCGGTGGCGGAGGTCGAGACCCGGAGCCAGGCCCAGCAGGGCGTCGGCGCGATGAAGGGCATCGTGATGGCGATCTTCGCGCCCGCGCTGCTGCTGACGCTGATCGGCGGGCTCGGGGTCTCGCGCAAGCGGTTCGGGCGGAGCGCGGCCGCGTTCTCGCTGATCTTCGGCCTGGTCGGCCTCGGCATCGGCGCGATCCTCACGAGCGCGGCCGAAGGCCACGCCGGCATCGGCATGACGTTGTTGCTGGTCACGGGCATCGCCGGCGTCGTCGGCGGCCTGCTCGGGCTGGTCAAGCCGGAGCGGCTGATCGCGGCGACGGCCGGCTATCAAGCCGCCGCGGCGTAACTCGGTCATACTGCGCGCGTGCCCAAGCTGTACGACCCGCGCACCGATCCGGATGTCCCCGCCGGGATGTCGATCGAGCTGTTGAAGGACCTCCACCTGTTGACCCGTGAAGGGCAGCTCAACGCGGATGCGCGGCGCAAGCTCAAGCAGATCCGCCACCTCGTCGGGCTGTTGAAGCCGGCGCTCGACGACACGCTCGCGCGGCATGCCGAGCCGGCGCTCGTCGATTGCGGAGCGGGCAAGAGCTACCTCGGCGCGCTGCTCTACGAGCTCGTCCTGGGCCCGGCCGGGCGCGGCACTCTGACCGCGATCGAGGCGCGGCCCGAGCTGTCCGCGCAGGTCGCGGCGCGCGCGGTTCGCTTCGGGCAAGATCGCTTCAAGGTCGCCGCCGGTTACATCGCCGCGGCCGACGCGCGGCCGAACCTGGTCACCGCGCTCCACGCCTGCGATACCGCGACCGACGACGCGCTCGTGCTCGCGATCGCGCGAGGCGCCGATCACGTCGCGGTCGTGCCGTGTTGCCAGGCCGAGGTCGCACGCCAGCTCGAGAAGGCGCGGCCGAGCGATCCGGCGGTCGCGGCGCTGTTCGCGCACCCGCTGCATCGCCGAGAGCTCGGCTCGCACCTCACCAACGTCGTGCGCGGGCTCGTGCTCGAGGCGCACGGCTACAAGGTGACCGTGACCGAGCTGGTCGGCTGGGAGCACTCCGCGAAGAACGAGTTGATCCTGGCCCGGCGGGTCCACCGCTTCAACCCGGAGGCGCGAGGCACGCTGCGCGCCTTGCTCGAGCGGTTCGCGATCGAGCCGGCGATCGTCCGCGAGCTCACCGCGCGAGGTCTCGACCCGCGCGCCGCGAGCCTGGCCACGCCACCGAGCGCGCCCGCCTGACGCATCGCACCTGGCGCATCGCACCTGGCGCATCGCACGGCGGCGCGTCGCACCCACCTGCTAAGGTCGGAGGCTGATGGGTCGCCGGCTCGTGGTCTCGCCTCGCTCGGAGCTTCGCGTGCGCGAAGTGACGGCGTGGCTCGCCGCCCGCGAGGCCGGCCGCGAGGTGCTGGTCGTGGGTGCGACGAGCGATGCCGCGGCCGAGGCGATCCGCGCGGTCGCGCTTGCCCGGGGCTCGGCGTTCGGCATGCACCGGTTCACGCTCGGCCGGCTCGCGGCGGAGCTCGCGAAGCTCGAGCTCGTCGAGCGCGACCTCGCCGCGGTCGGCGGCCTCCCGATCGAGGCGCTGTGCGCGCGGGTCGTGCAGCGGATGCGCCGCGACGGCACGCTCGGCCGGTTCGAGGTGGTGGCGGCGCAGCCGGGGATGCCGCGCGCGCTCGCTCGCACGCTCGGCGAGCTCCGCTTGGCCGGCGCGACCCCGGCGGTGATGCGCGACCACAGCCCGGAGCTCGCCGCGGCCCTCGAAGCCCTCGAGCTCGAGCTCGCGGCTGCGCGGCTCGCGGACCGCGCCGGCGTCTATCAGCTCGCGACCGCGGTGGTCGCCGATCGCGCGCGGCAGGGGCTGCTGCTCGGGCTCGATGCGGCGTGGATCGACGTGCCGGTACACAGCGCGGTCGAACAGGCGCTGATCGCCGCGATCGCGGGGCGCGCCGAGGCCGCGCTCGCGACCGTACCGTTCGGCGACGAAGGCTCGCTCGCGCGGTTCGCGGCGGCGCTCGGCGTCGCGGCCGAGCACGTGCCGATCGAGGTGCCGATCGAGGTGAACCACGGCTCGCTCGCGCGCGTCCAGGCGCAGCTGTTCGCGCCGCGGCGCGAGCCCGCGGAGCTCGACGCGAGCATCGAGATCTTCTCGGCGCCCGGCGAGAGCCGCGAGTGCGTCGAGATCGCGCGGCGCGTGCTCCACGCCGCGGAGCGCGGCGTGCCCTTCGATCGCATGGCGGTGCTGCTGCGCACGACCGAGTCGTACCGGGTCCATCTCGAGGAGGCCCTGTCGCGCGCCGCGATCCCCGTGCACTTCGAACAAGGCACCCGGCTCCCCGATCCCACCGGGCGCGCATTCCTCGCGCTGCTCGCGTGTGCGGGCCAGCGGCTGTCGGTCCGGCGCTTCGCGGAATATCTCTCGCTCGGCGAGGTCCCTGCGACTAGCGAGCCTCCGCCCGCGGCGCCCAGTGGCGACCGGTGGGTGCCTCCCGAGGAGGAATTGCTGCCCGTCGCGCTGTCCGGCGGCACTGCCGACGACCACGACGACGACGACGACCACGACCACGACCACGACCACGACCACGACCACGACGACGACGACGACGTCTACGGCGAGATCGTCGTGGTGAGCGGCGGCAAGGCGCCGGCGCCCGCCGAGCCAAATCAGGCCCATGCAGGAGGACCTGCCAGCGCGTCCCGAAGCTCCGGCGAGGCCGGCGCGGCGGCGGCTGGTCCCGTGTTCGCACCCTGGCGCTGGGAGCAGCTACTCGTCGACGCCTCGGTGATCGGCGGGCTCGACCGCTGGGAGCGCCGGCTCGCGGGGCTCGAAGCGCAGCTCGAGCTCGACGATGGCGAGCACGGTCGAGACCGCCGGGAGCGCGCGCTCGGCGACCTGCGCCAGCTCCGTGGGTTCGCGCTACCACTGCTGCGCGATCTCGCGGCGCTGCCCGCGTACGCGACCTGGGGAGAGTGGATCGATCGGCTGAGCGCGCTGGCGACGCGCGCGGTGCGGAGTCCGGATCGCGTGCTCGCGGTACTCGCGGCGCTCCAACCGATGGCGGAGGTCGGGCCGATCGAGCTGCGCGAGGTCCAGCTCGTGCTCGGCGAGCGCCTGGCCGAGCTGGTCGTGCGGCCGCCGGGCTCACGCTACGGCAAGCTGCTGGTCGCGCCGATCGAAGCGGCGCGCGGCCGGTCGTTCGAGCTCGTGTTCGTGCCCGGGCTCGCGGAGCGGATGTTTCCGCAGAAGCTCGTCGAGGACCCGCTGTTGCTCGACCTCGCTCGCGCGCGCCTGCCGCTGGCGCTCGATCGCCGCGACGATCGCGTGCTCGCCGAGCGGCTCGCGCTGCGGCTCGCGATCGGCGCCGCGACCGATCGCGTCGTGCTGTCGTATCCACGCATCGATCTCGAGCAGGGCCGGCCGCGCGTGCCCTCGTTCTACGGGCTCGAGATCCTCGAGGCCGCGGAAGGCGCCCTGCCCGGCTTCGACGAGCTCGGCCGGCGCGCGAACCTCACCGGCGCGGCGCGGATCGGCTGGCCGGCGCCCTCGGCCTCGATCGATGCGATCGACGACGCCGAGCACGATCTCGCGCTGCTCGATACGCTCATCCACGATCCCGCGCAGCGGGCGCTGGTGCCGAGGATGGGCGCCGCGCACTACTTGCTCGGCGCGAACGCCCACCTCGCACGCGCGCTGCGGGCGCGGGCGAGGCGCTGGGACCTCGCGGCGTGGAAGCCGGCGGATGGGCTGATCACGTCGACCCCCGAGGGCCGCGCGGCTCTCGCGGCCCACTCGCCGGAGGTCCGCTCGTTCTCGCCGACCGCGCTCGAGCAGTTCGCCGCGTGCCCGTATCGGTTCGTGCTGCGCACGATCGTCCGGCTCGACCCGCGCGAGGCCCCGGAACCGATCGAGGTGATCGATCCGCTCGAGCGCGGGTCGCTGGTCCACGAGGTCCAGTTCGAGCTGCTCGGCGAGCTGCGCGACCGCGGCCTGTTGCCGGTCACCGGGCCGGCGCTGCCGGCCGTGCGCGAGCTGCTCGATACGGTGCTCGATCGGGTCGCCGCGCGCTACCACGATCGCTTGTTTCCGGCGATCGAACGGGTCTGGACCGACGGCATCGCCTCGATCCGCGCCGACCTCCGCGAGTGGGTGCGCCGGATGGCCGACGATCCAGCGTGGACGCCGGACCGGTTCGAGCTCGCCTTCGGGCTCGACTCGCAGGCCGGCCGCGATCCCGCGAGCCGCGACGAGCCGGTGACCACCGCGATCGGCCTGGTCCTGCGCGGCTCGATCGATCTCGTCGAGCGCGGTCCCGGCGGCCTCGTCCGCGCGACCGATTACAAGACCGGCAAGGCCAAGGTCGCTCCGGGCTCGGTGATCGGTGGCGGCAGGAGCCTGCAGCCCGTGCTGTACGCCCTCGTGCTCGACCAGCTGCTGCCGGCCAACCAGGTCGCGGGCGGGCGCCTCTACTACTGCACGACGCGCGGCGACTTCCAGGAGGTCACGGTGCCGCTCGACGACACCGCGCTCGCGAGCGCCCACGTGCTCGCCGCGACGCTGCGCCATCACTTCGAGCACGGCTTCTTCCCCGCCGCGCCGGATCACGGCGAGTGCACGTACTGCGACTTCCGCGCGGTGTGCGGGCCGTACGAGGAGCAACGCGTGAAGCGCAAGGCGCCCGCGCCGCTGGCCCAGCTCCGCCGGCTACGGGAGCAACGATGAGCCAGCGAGCCACCACGGCGCTCGGTGATGCCGAGGCACGGCGCGCGATCCGCGAGGATCTCGGCGCGACGCTCGTCGTCGAGGCCGCGGCGGGCACCGGCAAGACGACCGAGATGATCGCGCGCATCATCGCGGTGATCCGCACGGGCGCGGGTCGCCTCGAGGAGATCGTCGCGGTCACGTTCACCGAGAAGGCCGCCGGCGAGATGAAGCTGCGGCTGCGCACCGAGCTCGAGCACGCGCGCCAGGCGGCGGCCGGCGCCGACCGCACCCGGCTGCAAGCCGCGCTCGGCGAGCTCGAGGTCGCGCGGATCGGCTCGATCCACTCGTTCTGCGCTGATCTGTTACGCGAGCGGCCGATCGAAGCGCGCATCGATCCGCTGTTCGAGGTCGCCGCCGAGGACGACGCGGAGCGGATCTATACCGAGGTGTTCGAACGCTGGTTACAGCTCACGCTCGCCGCACCGGGCGACGGCGTGCGCCGCATGCTGCGCCGTAAGGCGCCGACCGAGCAACTGCGCCGCGCCGGCTGGGCGCTGGTCGAGCGGCGCGACTTCACGGGCGCGTGGCGGCGCGACCCCTTCGACCGCGACGCCGCGATCGATGGAGTGCTCCACGAGCTCGCGGGCTTCGCCGCTCTCGGCGATCTCGCCTCCGACCCGCGCGACAAGCTCGCCGCGCTGTGCCACAAGCTCGACCGCTGGCTCGCGGAGCTCGGCCGTCGCGAGAGCGTGCGCGCGCGCGATCACGATGGCCTCGAGGCCGAGCTCGCCGAGGTCAAGCGCTGGTGGGAGTGGAAGCCGGCCGGGGGCCGGGCGCAGCGCTTTGGCAAGGACCTGTTGCGCGCCGACGTCGTGCTGCGCCGTGATGGCGCCCGCGGTGCGCTGGACGCGTTCCTGCGCGCCGCCGATGCCGACCTCGCGGCGCGGCTGCACGCCGAGCTCGCGCCGCTGATCACCGCCTACGAGGAGGCGAAGGGGCGCGCCGGCCGGCTGGACTTCCTCGACCTGCTGGCGAGGGCTCGCGACCTGCTGCGCGATGACCCGCGCGTCCGCCGCGAGATGCAGCGGCGGTTCAGCCACTTCTTCGTCGACGAGTTCCAGGACACCGACCCGCTGCAGGTCGAGATCTTGATGTTGCTGTGCGCCGATGATCCCGCATGCGCCGAGCCGGCGCACGCGCGCGCGTTGCCCGGCAAGCTGTTCGTCGTCGGTGATCCGAAGCAGGCGATCTATCGTTTTCGGCGCGCGGACATCACGCTCTACGAGGCGGTCAAGCACCGGCTCGTCGCCGAGGGCGCACGCCCGTTGTACCTGACGACCAGCTTCCGGAGCGTGCCGGCGATCCAGACCGCGATCAACGCCGCGTTCGAGCCGGTGATGCGCGGCAACGGCCAGGCCACGTACGTGCCGCTCGCGCCGAGCCGTGACGACGCGCCGCCGCCGCAGCCGGCGGTGATCGCGCTACCTGTGCCGAGGCCGTACGGCACGTGGAACGTCACGAACGCCGCGATCGAGGCGTCGTATCCCGACGCGGTCGCGGCGTTCGTCGACGAGCTGATCACGAAGATGCCGTGGCTGGTGACCGAGCGCGGCGACGAAGCGCGCGTGCGCGTCGCGCCTCGCCACGTGTGCTTGATGTTCCGGCGGTTCCAGAGCTTCGGGCGCGACCTGACGCGACCGTACGTCCGTGCGCTCGAGGCCCGCGGCATCCCGCACGTGCTGATGGGCGGCCGATCGTTCCACGAGCGCGAGGAGATCGTCGCCGCGCGCAACGCGCTTTCGGCGATCGAATGGCCGAGCGACGAGCTCTCGGTGTACGCAACCTTGAAGGGCCCGTTCTTCGCATTTCACGACGAGGATCTGGTCGCGTTCCGGCACGTCCATCACCGGCTCCATCCGCTCGCGTGGCTCGATCCGGCGCGCCGCGTGGCGTTGGGGGACCCGCCCGCGGACGCGCAGGTCGCGATCGCGGGGGCGCTCGCCATCCTCGGCGAGCTGCACGGCCGGCGCAACCGCCGGCCGATCGCGGACACGCTCGCGCGCCTGCTCGCGGCGACGCGCGCCCACGCGGGGGTCGCGGTGTGGCCGGCGGGCGAACAGGCGCTCGCGAACCTGTTCCGCGTGATGGACCTCGCGCGCCGGTTCGAGACCACCGGCGCGACCTCGTTTCGCGCGTTCGTCGACCGGATCGAGAGTGATGCCGAGCGCGGTCGCCAACCGGATGCGCCGGTCGTCGAGGACGGGACCGAGGGTGTGCGGATCATGACCGTGCACGCCGCGAAGGGCCTCGAATTTCCGGTCGTGATCCTCTGCGATCCGACCGCGCCGCTGAGCGCCGACCGGCCCTCGCACTGGATCGACAGCGAGCGCGAGGTCTGGCTCGAGGCGCTCGCCGGCTGCGTGCCGACCGAGCTGCGCGACCACGAGGTCGAGGTGATGCAGCACGATCGCGAGGAAGGCGAGCGGCTCGCCTACGTCGCGGTGACCCGCGCACGCGACCTGCTGGTCGTCCCGGTCGTCGGCGACGAGCAGCGCGAGGGCTGGCTCCAGGCGCTCGATCCCGTGGTGTTCCCCGACCCGGCGAGGAAGCGCAAGCCCGCGCCGATGCCCGGCTATCCGTTCGGGGACGACAGCGTCGTCGACAGGTCGGCGAAGACCGACCGGATGCCGACCGATTCGGTCGCGCCCGGCGTGCACCAGCCGCGCGCGGGCGCGCACGCGGTCGTGTGGTGGGACCCGAACAAGCTCGAGCTCGACCGCGAGCCCGGCGGTGGCGTGCGCCGGCGCGAGATCCTGCAAGCCGACGAGGCCAACGACAACGCCGCCGCGAACGCCGGCATCGCGGCCCACGCGGCGTGGCAGCAGCGCCGCGCCTCGGCGCTCGCCGCCGGTGCGCGCGCGACGATCACCGTGAAGACGGTGACCGCCGCCGCCGAGCTCGCCGCGCCGACGACGCTCGCCACGCCGAGCGCGACACCGCGGGACGCCGGACGGGAGCAGCCTGCGGCCGGGCTGCTCGACGTCAGGCTCGACATGGTCTCCGGCAAGCGCGGCGCGCGACCGCGCGGCAAGCGGTTCGGCACGCTCGTCCACGCGATCCTCGCGGCGGTCGAGCTGCGCGGCGACGTGGACCACGTCCGGCGGGTCGGCGCTAACCAAGCGCGGCTCGTCGGCGCGACGCCCGAGGAGCGCGACGCCGCGATCGTCGCCGTGTGCGCCGCGCTCTGCCACCCCCTGATGGTGCGCGCGGCCGAGGCGGGCGACCGCGGTGCGCTGCGCCGCGAGGTACCGGTCGTCGTCGCGGCTCCCGACGGGCTCGTCGAAGGCGTCGTCGATCTCGCGTTCGAGCAGGCCGGTGCGTGGACGGTCGTCGACTTCAAGACCGACGCCGAGCTCGCGCACCGCCGGCCGATCTACGAGGCGCAGGTCCGCGCCTACGCGAACGCGATCGCAGTCGCGACCGGACGCGCGGCGCATCCGGTGCTCCTGATCGTCTGATCCGCGGTCCTCGGTTGTCCGGCCGAGCGCCGGCCATGCTCGTCCGCGGGGCGGACGGCTCGGACACTCGTTCGAGTGATCGCGCGGACTTCGGGTTGGCGCGGGAGTTGAAGTGTGCGTCCACATGCGCTTCGAACACTCTCCATGGTCGTGGCTGATCTGCACGCTCGTCATGACCATCGCGTTCTGGACGTGCTTCGGCGCGTGCGTCGATACGCCGATGGCGGACGATCCGCCGCAAGCGAAGATCGTCGCGAGCTGGGATCCGTTGCAGTGCGGCGCTCCGCATCGCGTCGCCGTCGCGCTCGCGGACGATGCCGGCACCGCGCTGTCGAGCTCGACGATCTGCGAGACCGGCGGCCTCACGCTCGACGCGCCGCATCTGGGCACGTGGCACGGCCGGATCTACGCGTGGACCCTCGGGGTCGGCGAGCATGCGACCGAGCCGGTGACGCTCGCCGTCGACGAGCCGATCGTGCGCTGGCAGGTCGACACGCCTCGCTGACCCGATCGATCGCCAACGTGCGCGGTCTACGCCCGCGACACGCACGCATACTTGCCGGTCTCGGGCTAGCTGCCCGATCCAGAGATCACGTCGGCGAGCGAGCGCGCGAGCGCGTCGATCGAGTAGGGCTTGGAGATGAAGGCCTTGACCCCCAGCTCGATCAACGCATCGACCTCGTCGGGCATCGTGCGCCCCGACATCACGAGCACCGGCACCTTCGGCGCTACGTCACACAGCGCGGTGTAGGTCGCGCGCCCGCTCATCTCCGGCATCACCAGGTCGAGCACGACCGCACGGACCTCGTCGCGGTTGCCGCGCAGCCTCTCCACCGCCGTCGCGCCATCGCCCGCCGCCAGCGCGGTGTAGCCGAGCAGCTCGACCGCGCGGGTCAGGGCGCGCAACACGATCGGATCGTCGTCGACGATCAGCACCACCCCCGACCCGGTCGGCCGCTCGAGCTCGCGCGTCATCCGCGACACCGGTGCCGCGCTGCGCGCGGCACTCGCCGCGGGCAGCGTCACGCGCATCGTCGTACCGCTCCCGTCGAGCCCGACATCGATCTCGATCGCGCCGCCGTGGCCCTCGACGATCCCGAGCACGGTCGCGAGGCCGAGCCCGGTACCACGATCCGCCGAAGGATCTTTCGTCGTGAAGTACGCCTCGAACACGCGCTCGCGCAGCTCCGCCGGGATGCCTGGGCCGTCGTCGGCGACCTCGATCACCACGAACTGATCGTCCGCGCGCGAGCTCACCACGACGCGGCCACCGTCGGTCATCGCGTCGCGCGCGTTGACGACCAGGTTCATCACGACCTGCTCGAGCTGCGAGCGATCTGCGACCACGGTCCCGCCCTCGCCCGCGCGCAGCTCGAACGTGATCGCGACCCCGGTCAGCGTGCGCGCGAGCAGGTCGCGCATCTCCTCGAGCACGTGGTCGATCAACAACGGCGCCGCGCGATGCTTGCCGCGCCGCGCGAACCCGAGCAGCGAGCGCGTCAGCATCGACGAACGGTCGGTGATGTCGTCGATCATCCGTAGCGCGGAGATCTTCTTCGGGTCGGTCTCGCAGTTCACGAGCTCCGCGGCGATCAGCTTGATGCCGAAGATCAGGTTATTGAAGTCGTGGGCGATGCCGCCGGCGAGCGTGCCGATCGCCTCGATCCGCTGCGCGCGATGCAGGCGGTGCTCGGTCTCGGCCCGTGCGTGCTCGGCCTCGACCTCCTTGGTGATATCGAAGAAGCAGATCACGACGTGCGTGATCACGTGATCCTCGTCCATCACCGGCCGCGCGAACGCTCGGACCGGCACGCGCACGCCGTTGCCGCGATGGATCACGATGTCATCGGCGATCACGAGCTCGCGCGCCAGTAGCGCGCGCACGAACGGCATCCGGGTCTCGGGATACGGCAGGCCATCGCGGCCGCAGATGCCGTACGGCTCCGAGTACGCACCGGCGGCGACGTCGCCGCGGCCCGCCTGGCCCATGATCTCGGCAAACCGCGCGTTCGTGTAGACGAGCTCCCCACCGGGCGCACGCGCGACCCACAGTCCCACCGGCAGATCGTCGGTGAGGCTGTGGATGATCTCGGGATCGTTGGGACTACCCGATCGAGACATCGACGAACCTCATATCACGAGGCGACTCGCCCGAGCTACGATGGC
>JBDTEH010000179.1:0-31241 GCA_039922635.1 Kofleriaceae bacterium
GCAGCGACCGCAGCCGCAGCACTGCGACGCGCGCCGCCACCGGTGCGAGCTCCGCGGCGTGCGCGCGATCGAGCTCGCGGCGCTCGGCGGAATCGGCGCGGCTCTGTTGATCGAGCGCCTGCGCGCCGCCGCCGCGCGCGCCCTGTCGAGCGATCGCCCGCTCGGCCTTGCGTGCGGCGTGGCGCGTCTTGAGCGCCGCGAGCTCGCCAGCGTGCCGGGCGGCCAGCGCCGCGTGGTCCGCATGCGCCGGATCGTCGTCGACGATGCGCTGGCCGGCCGCGAGCACGCCGAGCTCCGCCTCGCCCGCGGGCCAGAACGCGGCGCGCGCCGCCGCGGCGAACACCGGCCCGACGTAGCCATCGTGATCCCAGCGGCCGTCGAGCATGCCGGAGAACGCGCGGAGATAACCGATCCGGCGTTCGCCATCGCGCACCACGAGCACGCCGAACATCTTGCCTTCGCGTAGCGGCCCGACCTCGAGCTCCGCGATCGCGCGCAACGCGAGCGGATGCGGCGGGACCGCGAACGGGCTCGGCAGCTCCGCCGGAAGCTGGCTCGGCGGCGGTGGCGGCTCGAAGTACCGGATCATCGTAGCGCCGCGAGCGCCGCCTGCAGATCCGCCGGCAACGGCGCCTCGAACCGCAGCCGTTCGCCGGTCACCGGATGCGCGAACGCGAGCACGGCGGCGTGCAGCGCCTGGCGACCGAGCGCGCGCGCGACCTCGGCGGTCCGCTCGTCGCGCGGCTTGTGCCCGTACACCGGATCGCCGATCAGCGCCCAGCCGGCATCGCTGGCGTGGACACGGATCTGGTGCGTGCGCCCGGTCTCGAGCACGAACCGCACGAGCGCCGCCTGGTGCAGCTTCTCGACCACTTCCCAGTGGGTGACGGCGCGCTTGCCGGTCGCGACCTTCGAGCTGAACTTCTTGCGCTGGGTCGGGTGGCGGCCGTACTGCGTGCGCAGCGCACCACGCCCCTGCGGCGGCGCCGGCGACGTGATCGCGAGGTAGCTGCGCTCGATCGATCCGGGCCCGGCCGCTTCGCCCGCGGACTTTGCCGCGAACGCCGCGGTCAACGCCGCATGTGCGCGATCGGTCTTGGTCGCGACCATCACGCCGCTGGTGTCCTTGTCGAGGCGGTGCACGATGCCCGGGCGCAGCACGCCACCGATGCCCGACAGATCGGTGCAGTGATGCAACAGCGCGTTGACCAGCGTGCCACTCGCGTGACCGGCGGCCGGGTGAACGACCAACCCGGCGGGCTTGTCGATCACGATCACCTCGGCGTCCTCGAACATCACCGCGAGCGGGATCGGCTCCGGCAACACCTCGAGCGGCACCGGTGGCGGGACACTGACCGCGATCGCATCGCCCGGGCGGACCTTCGCGCCGGCCTTGATCACGACGGCGCCGTTGAGCTGCACGCGCCCGTCCTCGATCAACCGCTGGACCTGCGCGCGCGACAGCTCGGCGAGCGCCACGGTGATGGCCGCGTCGAGCCGTCCACTCTCGGCGACCTCGAGCCGGTGCTCCTCGGTGTCGTCGTCGTCGGTCACACTTCGCCGCCTCGAGGCGCGCCCCGGCGCCGCGTCACCAGATCTTCGACTTGACGTGCCCCTTGGACTTGACGAGCACGTCCACGATCGCGCGCTCGTAGATATGCTGGCCGAAGATGTCCTCGGTGACGCGGCTCTTGAACAGCTCGCGACCCTCGGTGATCTCGTCGGACATCACCTCGAACAGGTTGTCGTGGGCGATGCCCTCGAGGATCTTGGGCTCGTGATAGAGCGTCAGATCCGAGGCGATCGCACGAGCAAGCTGACGCGCGCGCTTGGGATTGTCGATGAGGGTCGCCATGGCGTGATCGTAGAGGCCGCGTCGCCTGCGATCAAGGCTTGGCGACCTCGTCGTCGCCCTCGGGCTGCGGGCGAGCCGCGCGATAGCGCTCGAGGTAGGTCTGCTTGACCCGTTCGGGGTCGAGCCCCAGCGCGCGCGCGTACTCGGCGAGGAAGCCGCGGACGTAGACCGGCGCCGGCAACTTCGGGAACACCTCGGCCTCGAGCGCCTGCAGGTAGGCCATGCCGATCTTCGAGCGCTCCGCGATCTCGCGCAACTCGACGCCGACCGCCTCGCGGATCTGGCGCAACAGCGGTCCCGAGAACTCGGTGCGCGGGGTGATGTCCGGCATCGGCGGCCGCGCCGCGACGGCCGCGGGATCCTCGCTCTTGATCGCCGCGCGTGGGGCCTGCGTGATGTCGTGGCGCGCCGGCGGCGACACCGGCATCGGCACGCCATCGGGGAACAGCTCGCTGTCGTAGTCCTTGCGCTTCGCCGCGTCCATCAGCGTCGTGTACGCGAGATCGAGGCGGCGATGCACCGCCTCGAGGCTCGCCGGATCGTAGAGCCCCGAGACCGCGATCGACTCGGCGCCGTAGACGTCGCGGATCCGGCGGTTCGCGCGCCGGATGTCCTCGAAGCTCGCGGTCGGTGGCACCTCGAGCAGGTCGTAGTGCGAGTCGCTCGGCAGCACGTCGCCGTGAGGCTCTCCGGATCGCACCGCGAGCAGGCCCCGCGCGACGCGCTCGAAGCACTTCGCGATCCGCGTCTCGGGATGCTCGATCAACAGCGGCCGGCGGCGCCGCGTCGAGGCCCACACGGCCTCGTCGTACTCGAGGTGGCCGAGGTAACGGATCGGCGTACCGAGCCGGCGCCGCGCTGCCGAGGCCACCGCGCGACCGAGCTCCATATCGGACTTCGACCGCGCCGAGTTGACGATCAGGTGCGGCGAGAACCCGAGGATCGCCTCGCGCAAGCCCTCGACGTCGGTATCGGGCGTGCCGACCGCGGACAGATAGACGTCGAGCGCGCTCGCTGCACCGCCCTCGTAGGGATGGTCGGTCCGGACGTGAACGAGGTGGCCCAGGCCCCGGCGCTCGAGCCTGCGCAGGAACGCGGCCCGCACGAACCGATGCATCAGCTCGATCGATGTCGGATCCGGAACCGCGACGATCAGCCCGATGTCGGCCTCGAGGAACAGATCGAGCGTCGCGGTGCCCAACCCCGGCGCGAGGTCGACGACGATCCAGTCCGCCGGCAGGGCGTGGAGCTGCGTCGCGACCGCGGCGATTTGCTCGGGCGTCGGGTTCGCGGTCGCGGGTGGATCGTTGACGCCGCCGATCAGCCTCACGTTGGGGACGTGGGTCGCGACCGCCAGCTCGGCGAGCGGCGTGCCCGTGAACGCCTCCGACAGGCTGCGCGCCGGCCGCGGCACGCCCGCGAACAGGTGCAGGTTCGGCGCGCCGAACGCGGCGTCGACGAGGATCACACGCTTGCCGAGCGTCGCGAGGAAGATCCCGACGTTCGCCGCGACGAGGCTCTTGCCTACACCGCCCTTGCCACCCGCGATGGCGAGGACCCTGCCGGGGGATCCAGTCACGCCCGCGACATAACACAAGACTGTACGGCCGCGATCAGCTCGAACAGTTCTTCGTCGGAAACCGTGCGCAAATCGAGCCACAGCTTGCCCTCGGCGACCCGCCCGATGATCGGCGTGGCGGCGGCTCGCAACCGCGGCTCGTCGGAGGCCGGCAGCCTCACCGCATAACTGGGCAGCTCCGCCGTCGGCATCGCACCACCGCCGACCGTCGACACGCACGGCGCGGTATCCGCGTAACCCGCGTGGGCGTGACTCGGGTCGGCGCACAGCGACGCGACGACCGCCTCCGCCGAGCGCCGCACGTCGTCCTGGGTGCGCGCGATCATGCGCAGCGCCGGGACCTCGCCGACCCGGCCGTCGCGATACAGCGCGAGCGTCGCCTCGAGCCCCGCGAGCGTGAGCTTGTCGGGGCGCAGCGCGCGCATCAGCGGGTGCTTGCGAGCACGCTCGACCGCCGCGTGGCTCCCCACGACGACGCCGGCCTGCGGACCGCCGAGCAGCTTGTCGCCGGAGAACGTCACGAGGTCGGCGCCGCTCGCGACCGTCTCCTTGACACTCGGCTCGTCGGGCAGGCCCCATTCGCGCTGCTGCGCGCGCTCGATCAGCATGCCCGAGCCGAGGTCGATCATCGTCGCGATCCCGCGCGCCCGCCCGATCTCGACGACCTGCGCGGGCGTGACCTCGGCCGTGAACCCGACGATCGCGAAGTTCGAGCGATGGACCTTGAGCAGCAGCGCCGTCGCCGCCCCGATCGCGGCCTCGTAGTCGCGCGCGTGGGTCTTGTTCGTGGTGCCGACCTCGACGAGTACGCCGCGCGACAACGCCAGGATCTCCGGCAACCGGAACGAGCCTCCGATCTCGATCAGCTCTCCGCGCGACACGACGATCTCGCGGTCCTGCGCGAGCGCCGCGAGCCCGAGCACGGTCGCCGCGGCGTTGTTGTTGACGACGATCGCATCCTCGGCGCCGGTGAGCTCGCAGAGCAGGCCGCGCAGGTGGTCGTGGCGCGAGCCGCGCGAGCCGCTGGCGAGGTCGTACTCGACGTTCGAGTACCCCGCAGCCGCGGCCTCGATCGCCGCACGCGCGTCGATCGCGAGCGGTGCGCGACCGAGGTTGGTGTGCAGCACGACGCCGGTCGCGTTGATCACGCGGCGCAGCTTCGGTCGCGCGAGCTCGACCGCGAGCTCGGCGACGCCGCCCGCGCTGATGTCCGCCGGACCGCCGGCCGCGATCGCGGCGCGGCCCTGCGCGATCACGTGCCGAGCCGCCTCGATCAGCGCCCACCGCGGCGCCTCGGCCAGGGTCTCGGCCTCGGCGGCGAGTGCGTGTACGGATGGCAGCTTCGCGAAGTCCACGTCGCTACCCTACCGGTTCTCGGGCCGCGGAGCTTTCACCAGGCGGCCCAGCCGCGCCTCCGTCGCTCCCCGCGAGGCCGCGACCGGCCCGCGTGCTACCCGCGTCCTGCCCGCGTCCTGCCCGCGTCCTGCCCGCGTCCTGCCCGCGTCCTGGTAGACTGCGACCGTGGGCGTCCAGGCCGTCTCCGCGCTGCTCGCCGCGCTGCTGATCCTCGCGATCGGCGCGTCGGTGTTGCTGCGCTCGCGCTCGGACCGGATGTACACGTCGTTCGCGGCGTTCACGTTCACCGTCGCCGCGTGGCACCTGTGCTCGTTCATCGACCAGGCCACCGGCAGCCCGGTGATGCGGTGGCTGTCGCTGTGGGCCGCCGCGACGATCCCGCCGACCGCGATCCGGTTCTTCCGGATCTTCCTCGCGCAGCCCTCGATCGGTGGCCCGAACCGCGGGCCCCGCGTCACGCTCGCGTGGACGTTGCTCGCCTACGCCGGCTTGATCACCTCGGCGATCTACAAGCCGTTCCATAACTCGATCTGGTTCCTGGTGCCGTTCGGGGTCTACGTGTTCGGCGGGTTGTACCGCTGCGTGTGGGATCTGTGGCGCCAGTATCGCGCGACCACCAAGCGCGTCGAGCGCACGCGCGTCGGCTACCTCGCGCTCGGCGGCTTCGTCGCGACGACCCTGACGATGACCGACGTGTTGCCGCGGTTCAACATCGCGTGGCCAGCGATCGGCAACGTGCTCGGCATCCTCTACCTGTACTTCCTGTCCCAGACGCTGTTCCGCAACCGCCTGCTCGATCTCAACGAGCTCGTCGGGAAGATGGCCGTGCTCGGCTCGCTCGTCGTGCTGCTGTCCGCGGTCTACGGGTTCTTGTTGTACTGGGTCGGCAGCGGCCAACAGGGGCTCTATCTGTTGAACGCCCTCGTCGCCGCGTTCGTGATCCTGATCCTGTTCGAGCCCGTGCGCAGCTGGCTCGAGAACGGGATCAACCGCTGGTTGCTGCGCCAGGGCACCGAGCTTCGCGGCCGCATCGAAGCGGTCCGCAAGGAGCTCCCCGGTGTCGTCGACGTCGCCGACATGGTGACCCGGATCATGACCGCACTCGAGGAGTCGCGCCGCGTCACCGATGCCTCGATCTACCTGCTCGATGCCGACGGCGCCGGCTTCGATCGCGCGGCGTACCTCGGCAAGCCGCCCCCCGAGCGCCTCGATGCGAACAGCGAACGCGCGTTGCTCGATCGCGTGCGTACGGGGCTGCTCGAGCTCGAGCAGCTCGCGCGCGAGCTCGATGCGACGCCGACGGCCGGCGTGCGCACGCCGCCCGATCTCGAGGCGAAGCGGACCGCGCTGGTCGCGCTGCGCACGCGCGTCGCGGAGCTCCAGGCCTCGGTGATCTTCCCGCTGTTCGGCTCCGCGGAGACCGAGCAAGGGCCATGGCTGCTCGGCCTGTTCGCGGTGCGCGACGATCGCACCAACTCCGCGTTCGACGCCGACGATCTCGACAGCTTCCGGGGCCTCGCGATCGGCGCCGCACGCGTGATCGAATCGTCCCAGGCCTACGAGCGCGTCAAGGAGCGCGACCGCCTCGCCGCGCTCGGCGAGATGTCGGCCGGCCTCGCGCACGAGATCCGCAACCCACTCGGCGCGATCAAGGGTGCCGCGCAGCTGCTCGTCACGTCCGATGCCGCGGTGTCACCGGAGAACCTCGAGTTCCTCAACATCATCATCGAGGAGGCGAACCGGCTCAACAACGTGGTCACCCGGTTTCTCGATTACGCGCGGTCCGAGCGGCTCGGCGGCGAAGGCGCGGACAAGGTCGATCTCAACAACGTCGTGCGCAAGACCGTGCAGCTGATCCAGCAGGAGCAGGTCAAGAACCTCGAGCTGCGCGTGCGGATCGACGAGCAGCTACCGATGGTCGCCGGTGATCCCGAATCGCTCCTCCAGGTGTTCCTCAACCTCGGCCAGAACGCGTTGCAGGCGATGCCCGATGGTGGCGTGCTCGAGATCCTGACCACGCGGCGGCGGCGGTCGCGCCTCGGCTACGGCCAGTTCTGCGAGGTCCGGTTCCGCGACTCCGGCGTCGGGATCCCGCGCGACCGCCTCAAGAAGCTGTTCATCCCGTTCTACACGACCAAGCAAAAAGGCACCGGGCTCGGGCTCGCGATCAGCCATCGCATCATCAACCAGCACGGCGGCACGATCGAGGTGCGTTCGACGATCGGCCAGGGCTCGACGTTCTCGGTGTTCCTGCCCGCGGCCGAGCCGGTGCCGTCGCACAAGGTCGAGGACATCACCGAGACCGGACGGCTCACCACCAAGCCGGTCGACAAGGTCGAGGACTTCAGCGAGCTCACCCCGATCCCGGCCGGCCCCGCCGGTCCGGCCGGCCGCGAGCCCCCCGACGTCGAAGGCCCGAGCCCCGAGCCCCTCACCGCAGATCGTGTAGGGTAAGCGCGTGCAACAGGCCAAGATCCTCGTCGCCGATGACGAGCAGAACCTGCGACGGGTGCTCGTCGCCTTGCTACGCCGAGAGGGCCACGAGGTCGTGCAAGCCGCCAGCGGGCTCGAGGCGATCGAGCGCCTCGCCGATGTCGACGTCGTGATCACGGATCTGCGCATGCCGGGCGCCGACGGCATGGAGGTCCTGCGCACCGCCTCGCGGTCGTTTCCGCACACCCCCGTCATCATGATCACGGCGTACGGCTCGGTCGGTCAGGCCGTCGAGGCGATCAAGGCCGGCGCGTTCGACTACATCGAGAAGCCGTTCGAGCAGGAGGCGATCCGCCTGATCGTCGACAAGGCGATCGGCCAGGCGACCGCGAACAAGCTCGCGCCGCAGCCGATGCTCTATCCGGCCAGCGGTGAGACCACCACCGGCCGGTTCGGCATCGTCGGACACTCGGTCGAGATGCAGTCGATCTTCGCGGTGATCGAGAAGGTCGCCGATACGCCATCGACCGTCCTGATCACCGGCGAGTCCGGCACCGGCAAGGAGCTCGTCGCCAAGGCGCTGCACGAGGAGTCGAGCCGCAAGCACGAGCCGTTCATCAAGATCAACTGCGCCGCGATCCCCAAGACGCTGATGGAGTCCGAGCTGTTCGGCTACGACAAGGGCGCGTTCACCGGCGCGACCTCGAGCAAGCCCGGGCGGTTCGAGCTCGCGGACGGCGGCACCCTGTTCCTCGACGAGATCGGCGAGATTCCGGTCGAGATGCAGGTCAAGCTCCTGCGCGCGATCCAGGAGAGCGAGTTCGAGCGGGTCGGCGGCCTCAAGACGATCAAGGTCGACGTCCGGCTGATCACCGCGACGAACCGCGACCTCGAGCAGGAGATCCAGCGCGGCAACTTCCGCGAGGACCTGTACTACCGGCTCAACGTCGTGCCCCTGCAGATTCCGGCCCTGCGCCGCCGCCACGGCGATATCCCGCTGCTCGTCACCCACATCATCAAGAAGTTCAACGAGCGCCTGAAGAAGTCGATCACCGGGATCGCCGACGACGCGCTCGCCGCGCTCGAGGGTCACAACTGGCCAGGCAACATCCGCGAGCTCGAGAACGTGCTGGAGCGGACGATCCTGTTCACGAAGGGCGATCGGATCGAGCGCGCCGATCTCCAGCTGTCGAGCACGCCAGAGGTGGCAAGCCTACCGCGCACGACCACGAACGAATCGGGCGGACTCCCGATCCTGATCGACGACGTCCGGGGTAGCGGCGAGCCCGACGACGACAACGACGGCGCGACCGAGACCTCGGGCTCGCTCAAGGATGCGGTGCGCGCCGAGACCGCGCGCGTCGAGCGCGAGCTGATCGTGAAGGCGCTCGACGAGACCGGCGGCAACGTGACCCAGGCCGCACGCCTGCTCAAGATCAGCCGCAAGAGCCTGCAGATGAAGATGAAGGAGTTCGGGTTGCGCGATCGTGGCGATTCGTCGCCGTGAGTGAGGGAAGCGCAGACCGAGAATGATACGTTCCGGCTAGTGCTGGGTAAGGCGCTCGCCTGCTTGCTGGTGGTCGGTGCGACGGCGCACGCGAATCCGGCGAGCCTGGTCCCCGGCGGGATCGACGCGGGCGACCGCATCGACGCGGTCGGCACGGTCGACTACGAGTACGAGCAAGACACGTCGACGGTCTGGCGCGAGAGCGTCCACGATCCCGACGCGACGCCAACCGCGCCGCTGCCGCTCCACCGCGACCTCGCCTTCCACCAGTTCAAGCACACGGTGACGCCGCGGCTCGACATCGGCCTGGTCCGCGATACGTGGTTCAGCGTCGCCCTGCCGGTCACGATCACCCAGACTCGCGAGCTCCGCCTCGATCAGGGGGTCGACCGCACCGGCAGCTCGACCGTCGTCGACGGCCTGCTCCCCGCCGCGGGGTTCGACGCGCGCGACCCGAGCACGCCGCCCAGCGGCGACTTGATGTACCGCGGCGTCGATCGCCACGGCATCGATCAGATCCAGCTCGGCCTCGGCTTCGCACCGATGAACCAGCACCGCGACGACACCAAGCCGACGTGGAAGATCGGCGCCGAGCTGCGCCTCGCCGTCGGTCAGGTCATGAAGCTCGATCCGGCCGCACCGACGGCGAATTCGGGAGTCGGCGCCGGCGTCCACGAGCTCCGGCTGTGGACCTCGTTCGATCGCAAGCTCGATCTGCCCGGCTTGCCAACCGTCGAGCCGTGGTTCGAGGTGTTCTGGCAGGTCCCGATCGGCACGACGAACGAGTCGCTGTTCCAGAATCCGGGGTTCGGCGCGACCAACACGGCGAAGAGCCAGACCGCCGGCGTCCAGTTCGGCGTCGAGGCCTACGCGATCGACAACGCCGCCGATCGCAACCGGATCAGCCTCGATCTAGGCACGAAGGTCGTCGCCCACTTCGAGGGCCGCGACTACTCCGAGATGTGGGAGGTGTTGGCCGGCAACAGCGCGCTCGCGCTCGACGCCGATCCCACGATGATGGGCGTCCAGCCCCTGCCCTATCCCGGGATCTCGAACATCGAGAACTACCTCGAGACCCGGGCCAAGATCGCGCTTCGTGCCGAGCTCGGCCCGCACGTCCGGCTCTCGGCGGGGACCGACATCATCTGGAAGACCGACCATTCGATCACGTTCGCCGACGCCGGCGTCGACCTGCCGACCTGTGGCGCGGGCCAGACCGCGCACTGCGAGACCTCGAATAACGACGTGATCAACGCGGGGACCGAGGAGGTCAACCCGCTGCACGCCGGCAAGATCGACCTGGTCGGCCATCGCTACCAGTCGCAAGACAACTTCGGCATCGTGATCGCGGTGTCGGGTGAAGTGATCTTCTGACGACATCGATCCTGGTCTGGCCCCGGGCCGGCCACGGTCTGACGACGTAAGTGCTTCGATAACCCCGGATCTTTACTGGTAACGCGGTTAAATGCGCTACGATTTCTGTGGGTGCTCGCACGCCGGATTATCGCGGTATCGCCGGACAAGGCCTTCGGCAAGCAGTTAGCTACTGCGTTAAAGGCGGCGGGCGGAGCGGTCGATCTCCATCTATCGATCGACGATCTCGGCAGAGGCGACCTGCAAGCAGCGCTCGTCGTGCTTCATCTCGACAGCGAACAGGCCAACGCCGCGGCCGAGCTGCTGTCACGGCTCTCCGGCGACGCCCGCGTGATCTGCATCCTGCCGCGCTCGAACCTCGCGGCGGTCGTCGACACGATGCAGGCCTCGGAGCGGGTCGCGGCCCTGCTCACGACGGAGAACTTCGATTCGCGCGAGCTCTCGGCGCTCGCGACCCGCGTGCTGTCGGGCGACATCTTCGGTCTCGAGAAGCTCGTGCACTGGGACACGCTCGTCCACAGCCAGCTCGTCGGTGACTACCAGGAGAAGTCGCTGTGCATCTCGCAGATCTCGGAGTTCGCCGAGCTGATGGGCGTGCGCCGCAAGTACCGCGAGTCGGTCGAACAGTGCGTCGACGAGATGCTGATGAACGCGCTGTACGACGCGCCGGTCGACGACAACGGCCAGCCGCTGTTCAGCGAGATCCCGACCAAGACGAGGATCTCGCTGCGCGTCGAGCAAAAGGCGGTGGTGCAGTACGCGTGCGACGGCAAGCGCTTCGTGGTCTCGGTGCGCGACGCGTTCGGCACGCTCGAGCGCGGCACCGTGCTGCGCTACCTCCACAAGTGTCTGCACGCCGAGCAGCAGATCGATCGCAAGGTCGGCGGCGCCGGGCTCGGGCTGTACCTGATGGTCAACTCGGCGAGCAGCGTGTTGTTCAACGTGCTGCCGGGCGTCGCGACCGAGGTCGTGTGCGTCTTCGATCTCGAGATGCCGAAGATGCAGCTCGAGCAGATCGGATTCTTCCACGAAAAGATCGACGCGGCGGGTCGGCTCGCGACCGGGCCATCGCAACGCCTGCCCGGGCATCCGGTCGAGCGCCGGCGTAGCCGCGAGCTGCCGGTGCCGCCACCGCCCGGGCCCTCGCCGATCGTCGTCCGCGTGCTCGCGGGGGCGATCTTCGCGATGTGCGTGGTGATCGGGGTCGTCGCGTGGCCGCGGATCACGGGCGGAAGGAAGACCGGCACGCTCGAGCTGACCACGATCCCGAACGGCGCCCAGATCGAGCTCGAGGGCCACAACGTCGGGACGACGGCGGCTGGCGCGCTGGTCGTCAACGACCTCGAGCTCGGCCGTGCCTACCCGCTGACGGTCAAGCTCGATGGCTACGCCCCGAAGCAGCAGGTCGTGCAGCCGCGCACCGGGATCACGAAGGTCACGATCGAGCTCGAGGCGCTCGCCCCCACGCTCGTGCTCGATTCGACGCCCACCGGCGCCTCGGTCAGCGGCGGCGGCAAGGAGCTCGGACAGACCCCGCTGGCGCTGACCATGTTCTTGCCGGAGACGTCGGTGACGCTGACCTTCAAGAAGACCGGCTATCAGGATGCGGTCGCGAAGGTCGAGATCCCGGGGCCCGGCAAGGAGCTGCGGCTCGTCCAACCACTCGCGGTCGCCGACGACTTCGCGCGGATCAGGCTGACGTCCGAGCCGAGCGGTGCGACGGTCACGCAGAACGGCCTCTTGCTCGCGGGGGTGACGACCCCGGCCGAAATCCTCGTCGAGGCGGGCAAGCCGATCCGCTTCGAGGTCGACATGCCGCACAAGGTGCCGGTCGTGATCGACAACTTCACGCCCGGGCATGGGGCCGATGGCATCAAGAAGCACGTGAAGCTCGTCGAGGGCTTTACCGTGCACGTCGAGGCCAACCTCGACGGCCGGATCGACGTAATCAACCAGCCGCAGTGCCAGGCGCTCGCGACGCCCGCCGATTGCATCCTCGCCAAGGGCACCTACACGCTCGACTTCAAGGGCCCATCGAACGCCCGGGTCACCAAGAAGATCACGGTCACCGACAAGGATCTCGTCGAGCACCTCGCGTTCGGCTACGTCGATGCGGCGGCCGGCAAGCAGATCATCGTCGGCCCCGGCGTGGCCGCGAAGCACGTCGCGTACGAAGTCGGGGCGCACCAGGTCACGGTGTCCGACGAGGCCGGCACGCATCCGGTCGGCGTGCGGGTCCGGGCGGGCCTCACGGTCGTGGCGAACTAGGCGGGTTAGCCATTGTCAGCTCCGCCGCCAGGGCGCTGCGGTATGGTTCGTCCGATGTTTCGGGGCCTCTGCGCCAGGGTCGTCGCGGCCGGTCTGGCCGCCGGCGCGGGCACCGCGGTAGCGAACCCGACCATGACGTTCTCGAGCGATCCGCATCCGGGGATCCATCGCGAGACCTGGGAAGATTCGTCGGTGCCCTGGCGCACGCGGATCATCCAGATCGATCTGACCTCGGCGGAGATCGCGGTGTACGCGACCAAGGAGTCCGATCGCGGCCTGACCCCGACCGCGTACGCCGCACGGATCGGCGCGCAGGTCGTGGTCAACGGCGATGCCTTCTCGGTCGACAACTTCGTCCCGCGTGGGCTCGCGATCGGCGCCTCCGACGTGTGGTCGAACACCGCGGACGACGATATCTCCGCGGTGTTCGACGTCCGCCGCGTCGGGGAGCGCACGATCGCGGAGATCGAACCGCCTGCACAGATCACGACCGCCGCGACGCTGCCCACCGGCACCGAGGGTGCGGTCTCGGGACGGCCGTTGATCGTCAGCGCGGGCGCGGTGCCGAACAACCTCGATTGCACCGATCAGGTCACCCTCGCGTGCCAGCGCACGCCGCGCACGGCCGTCGCGCTGTCGGCGGACGGCAACACGATGTGGCTCGCGGTGACCGATGGCTGGCAGAGCGGCTCGACCGGCATGACCGCCGCCGAGCTCGGTGCGTTCCTCGCCGCGCGCGGCGCTTACAACGCGGTGCTGCTCGACGGCGGCAGCTCGTCGGCGTTGAACGTGGACGGCGCGCTGATCAGCTCGCCGAGCGACGGCGTCGAACGCGCGGTCGCGAACCACATCGCGGTCAAGTTTGGCTCGTTGCCGAAGGGCCAGCTCGTCGGCCTGATCTGCAAGCACGACGTGATCGGCTGCTCCGGCGACACCACGCGCGAGATGACCGGCGTGAAGGTCTATCTCGACGACACCCGCGAATTCACGACCTCGACCACCGCGTACCTGTACGACTTCACGAACGTGACCCAGCGGCTCGCGTGCGTGACCGCGAAGAAGACCGGCTACCTGACCAAGACTCAGTGCGCGCAGGTCAACGGCGACGGCATCACCTACAACTCGATCGCGATGTTCGAGGGCAAGGACACCCCCGACGCAGGGGTCGGTGACGACGGGGGGACCGACGTCCCGGACGCCGGCACCGGAGGCCACGGCGATGCCGGAAATCCCGCGACCGGCCAGGGCAACGGGGCTGGCTGCTGCGAGGCGGGGCGATCGCGGCCTTCCTGGCCACTGGTGGTCGTGGTGGCTTGGTTCCTGACACGCCGCCGCGGTACAACTCGCTAGAGCAACGTGAGCTCGGTCCATACTCAGCTACTCACCGACGACACGAGCGGTGTACTGCTCGAGCGCAGCTTCCGGCTGCGCGTGGTGGCAGGGCCCGATCAGGGCAAAGATCACATGCTCGACGAGGGCACGACGATGGTCGGCACCCACGCCGACAACGATCTCGTGCTCGCGGATGCGACGGTGTCGCGCTACCACCTCGAGATCCGCGTCCGCCGCGATGGGATCGAGGTCCGCGATCTCGACACCACGAACGGCACCAAGCATGGCGGCGCGCGGGTCAGCCAGATCATCCTGACCGGCGCGGCGCGGCTGCGCCTCGGCAAGCACACCGAGATCGACGTCGAGCCGATCGATCAAAACGTCGAGCTCAGCGATTGGCCGAGCGATCGCTTCTGCGAGGTGCTCGGCTCGACCGCGCCGATGAAGCGGCTGTTCTCGCTGCTCGCGAAGGCCGCGCCGACCGAGGCGACCATCCTGTTGCAAGGCGAGACCGGCACCGGCAAGGAGGCGATCGCCGAGGCGGTGCACCAGCAGAGCCGGCGCGGGAAGGGCCCGTTCGTCGTCGTCGATTGCGGCTCGATCCCGCACGAGCTGATCGCGTCGGAGCTGTTCGGTCACGCGAAGGGCAGCTTCACGGGCGCCGCCGCCGACAAGGAGGGCCTGATCGAAGCCGCGAACGGCGGCACGCTGTTCCTCGACGAGATCGGCGAGCTCGCGCTCGATCTGCAACCGCAGCTGCTGCGCGTCCTCGACCGCCACCAGGTCCGCCGCGTCGGCGAGACCCAATCGGTCGAGGTCGACATTCGCGTGATCGCCGCGACCCACCGCGACCTGCGCGCGATGGTCCGCGCCGGCCAGTTTCGCGAGGATCTCTACTATCGCCTCGCCGTCGTCGCGACCTCGGTGCCGCCGCTGCGCGAGCGCAAGGCCGATATTCCGGCGCTCGTGACCTGGTTCGCCGAGAAGATGGGCCGCGGCAGCTTCGCGCAATCCCCGGCGCTGCTCGACCAACTCCAGCGCCACGACTGGCCGGGCAACGTGCGCGAGCTCCGCAACGTCGTCGAGCGCGCGCTCTCGCTCGGCGATACCGGGTTCGCGGAGCTCGGCGACACGCCGGGGCCGCGCGTGGCGCCGCTGCCGAGCGCGGCCGAGCTCGGTGACGACCTGCAGAAGCGATCGTCGAACGCCGACGTCCTCGAGCTACCGTTCAAGGAGGCCAAGGCGCAGCTCGTCGAGGCCTTCGAGCGCGACTACCTGCAAGCGTTGCTGCAGCGCCACCACGGCAACATCTCGCGCGCCGCGGCCGAGGCCGGGATCGATCGCAACTACATCCATCGCCTGGTCAAGAAGTACGGGCTCGAGGTCGACCGCGGCTGATGCGGGCCTGGTGGATCGCGCTCGCGCTCGTCGCATGCAAGGGCAAGGACCACCCGGGCAACGGCACCACCGCGGGCGGGGGCCATCCCCTCACCGCCGACGCCGCGATCGCGCCACCGATCGACTGGAAGACCTGCAACGCGGCGCTGCGCAAGGCGGCGACCGAGCCACTCGACGTGCGGCCGTCGCTCGTGATCGAAGGTTGCGAGGTGTGCGGGGATTGGACCCCGCTGCTCCACTGGAACACGCCGCAGACCGAGAAAGGTCCGACCCGCAAGCAGATCGAGACCGCGATGGCGGTGTGCGGCTACTGCAACGCCAACGCGAAGCAGCGCTTCCTCGGCACGCTCGACGACGCGCGCGGCATGAACGTGCGCACGCCGTGGCGGTATCTCGGCGAGGTCTGCAAGGGCGAGGTCAGCGCGCTGCCCGACAACCGGTTCACGACCGCGCCGCTGTACGCGCTCGATCGGATCGCGCGCGCGGCGACCGCGCACGGTGGCGAATCGGCAAACCTGATGGCCGCGATCGAGCTCCCGCTGCCGGCGGTGACCGTGACCGGCGCCGGCCTCGTGCTGCCGGATGTCGAGGACGGCGTATCGCCGACGGCGGGCCCGCTCGCGATCACGTGGATGGGAGATGGCCTCCATGTCGCGAAGCTGCCGCGCGCGCGGCTCGGCGCGAGCGGCGTCGCGATCGATCTCGGCAATTATCCGGGTGAGATCGTCAAGCCTGCCGACCTGTCGGCCGCGCTCGCGCGGCTCGCGAACGGTGACCCGAACATGACGATCACGCTGCTCGCGCCGGTCGCGACCCCGGCTCAGGCGCTCGTCCCGATCATCGCCGCCGCAGCGAAGGTCGCCCCGACCTACCTCGCGGTGAACGCGCACGCCGCGCCGGAGGGCTGGGATCTCCCTGCGACGATCCCGGTCGCGCTCGAGCCAGCGACCGACGGGGCCGGTGACCGGTTCGAGCTCACCGGCGAGACCAGCGTGCAGCAACTCGCGACCGAGCTGGCGAAGCGCGCGAAGTCCGGCGCTCGTAAGGTTCGCCTCGGCGTGCCTGGCGGCTCTCGCCCGTGACGCCCCCACCGTCGCGACGTCGCGCTCGCGGCCCCTTGACGCGTCGCGTCGCAGACGACATCGTTAGCTCGTGACCGCGTACGATCTTGTCGTCATCGGAGGCGGCATCACGGGTGCCGGGATCGCGCGTGATGCGGCGCTGCGCGGCATGAAGGTCGGGCTGTTCGAGAAGGGCGACTTCGCGTCGGGCACGTCGTCGAAGTCGAGCAAGCTGATCCACGGCGGGTTGCGCTATCTCGAGCATGGCGAGATCCGGCTGGTGTTCGAATCGGTGAGCGAGCGCAGCGTGCAGATGCGCGTCGCGCCGCACCTCGTGCGGCCGTTGCCGTTCCTGATCCCGATCTACAAGGGCGTGCGGCCGGGGTTCGAGATCATGAACGTCGGGTTGTGGATCTACGATTCGCTCGCGCTGTTCCGGGTGCCACGTGTCCACAAGGCCTTCCGCGGCACCGCCGCGGCACTCGCGCTCGAACCTCAGCTACGCCCGTCCGGCCTGCGCGGGGCGTTCGAGTACTACGACTGCGCGACCGACGATGCCCGGCTGGTGCTCGAGAACACCCTCGATGCGATCGCGCTCGGTGCCGAATGCCACTCGTACACCGAGGTGCTCCGGTTCGAGCGCACCGGCTCGAGGATCACGGGCGTCGCCGTGCGTGATCGCCTGACCGCCAAGGAGTGGAGCGTCGAGGCCCGTGCGGTGATCCTCGCGGCCGGGGCGTGGACCGACGAGATGATCCAGCGCTTCGAGGTGCCCAGCGCGCACCCGCTGCTCCGCCGCACCAAGGGCGTGCACATCGTGCTCCCGCGAGAACGGCTCCCACTCACCCGCGCGATCACGCTGATCTCGCCGGTCGATGGCCGCGTGATGTTCGCGCTGCCGTGGCGCGAGCGCAGCGTGCTCGGCACGACCGATACCGATTACGATGGCACCGCGGACGACGTGGCCGCCGACGCCGCCGACGTCGCGTACCTGTGCGACTCCGGCAACGGCTACTTCCCCGGCGCGAACCTCGCGCCACGCGACGTGATCGCGACGTGGGCGGGACTCCGACCGTTGATCGCGCCACCGCCGAAGCCCCACGACGGCGTCGACGAGAGCTCGGTGTCGCGCGAGCACGAGGTGTTCACGCGCCCCGACGGGCTCGTGATCATCGCGGGCGGCAAGCTGACGACCTATCGCCGGATGGCGCGCGAGGCCGTCGGCAAGACGCTCGACCTGTTACGCGACCTGGGCGACGAGCCGGTCAACCACAAGGAGACCACGAAGCATCGGCCCCTGCCCGGCGCGATCGGGCTCGACACCCCGAACCTCGAAGGGGTCGCCGCGATCGGCAAGCGGTTGATGACCGACTGGGGGCTCGATGTCGATACCGCGACGCACCTGTGCGGGGTGTACGGAGCACGCTCCCCCGAGCTCGCCGCCGCGATCGCGCAGGACCGCGCGCTCGGCCAGCGGCTTGATCCCGAGCTGCCGTACGTCTGGGCCGAGATCGAGTTCGCCGCCCGTCGCGATCTCGCACGCACCGTCGAGGACGTGCTCGCGCGCCGCGTGCCGCTGCTGCTGGTCTCACGCGATCAAGGGCTCGGGGTGTGCGAGCGGGTCGCCGCGCTGCTCGCGCACGTGCACGGCTGGACCGAGGCCACGATCGCGCAGCAGCTCGCCGCCTATCGCGCAGAGGTCGCCTCGAGCCGGCGCTGGCGCCAGTGAGCGACCACCTCCTCGCGCTGTTCGGCGTCTATGGCGCATGCCTCGCGATCTCGTTCGTCGCGGGGATGTTTCCGCTTGTCAGCATCGAGGCGTTCCTGATCGCGTACATCGCGCTCCGGCCGGTGTCGCTGACGATGTACATCGCGCTGGTCTTGCTCGCGGCGCTGGGCCATCAGATCGCGAAGACGGTCTGCTACTTCGCGGGGGTCGGAGGCCTCGAGCACCGCCGCGTCAAGCCGGTGCTCGACCGGTGGCGACCGCGGATCGAGCGCTGGAATCGCTATCCCAAGCTCGTGTTCTTCGCCGCGGCCGCGATCGGCATCCCGCCGATGTGGTTGGTCGGCTTCATCGCGAAGCCGATCATGCACATGCGGTTCTGGCCATTCACGATCGCGTGTTTCGCGTGTCGCGCCGGGCGCTATGCCGTGCTCGCCGCCATCCCGTTGCTCGCCAAGTAGGCTCAGTTTTCCGTGGGGGCGGCGTGCGCGAACGCGGGCTTACGCTGGCCGCGATGTTGCTCGGAACAGCGCCATGAGGTTCTCGCTCTTGTTCGTGCTGGCGGCGTGCGCGACCGACCACGTCGGCACGAACCTGGTCCCCGACGATGCCACGCGCGTCGTCATCCACCGCCAGGGCGGCTTCGCGCCCCACCCCGAAGGCTCGACGTGCACCGCCATCGACGAGACGTACAGCGTCGACCTCGCGAGCGGCGCCGTCACGTACCACGTCTGCTCGACCGCGGCCGGCAACTCGCCCTACGCGTTCGCGGATGGCCAGCTCGCGCCCACGACCGCCGACCTCGCGAACCTCCGCGGTCTGATCGCGGCGCTGCCAACCCTGATCCCCGCGTGCAGCGGTGACCTCGACGACGCGATCACCGTGGTGTCGCCGAGCGGCTCGACGACCTACGACCGAGTCCAGTGCGTGGCCGGCGAGAGCTCGCTGGTCGACGCCCTCGACGCGCTGTTCGCCCAGCTCGGCAGCGCGTAGCTGCGCTATCGTTCGCCCGTGAAGCAGCCCGGGCATCGCGTGCTCGTCATCGATGACGAGAAGAACATTCGCGTCACGCTGACGATGTGTCTCGAGGCGATCGACTGCGAGGTGACCGCCGCGGGCAGCACCGACCAGGCGCTCGCCTGCCTCGAGCGCGAGCCGTTCGAGCTCGCGTTCCTCGATCTGCGGCTCGGTGACGAGGACGGCCTGGCGCTGTTGCCTCGCCTGCTCGCCGCGCGGCCGGGGCTCGCGGTCATCGTGATCACCGCATACGCGACGATCGACACGGCGGTGCGAGCGATCAAGCTCGGCGCGGTGGATTACATTCCGAAGCCGTTCACCCCCGCACAGATCCGCCTCGTCGTCGAACAAACCCTCGCGCGCCGCAACACCGAGACCCGCGTCGCCGAGCTCGAAGCGCGGCTCGCCGACGAGCTCCCCGGGGTCGACATGACCACCGCCTCGGCGCGGATGCGGGCCACGCTCGAGCTCGCGACCCGCGCCGCGGCCTCCGACGCACCGATCCTGTTGCGCGGGGACAACGGCACCGGCAAGAGCGCGCTCGCGCGGCTGATCCACGCTCGGTCACCACGCGCCACGAAGCCGTTCATCACGATCAACTGCCCGACGCTGACCGGCGAGCTGCTCGCGAGCGAGCTGTTCGGCCACACCGCCGGCGCGTTCACCGGCGCGGTCCGCGATCAGCCCGGTCGGGTCGAAGCGGCCGAGGGCGGCACGCTGTTCCTCGACGAGATCGGCGAGATCACGCCCGCGTTGCAGGCGAAGCTGTTGCGGTTCCTGCAGGACAAACAGTTCGAGCGCGTCGGCGAGACCCGCACGCGCCACGCCGACGTCCGCGTGATCGCCGCGACGAACCGCGATCTCGACGCCGATGTCGCGGCCGGGCGGTTCCGCGAGGATCTCCTGTTCCGGCTCAACGTGATCGAGATCGTGCTGCCGGCGCTACGCGACCGCCCCGAGGATATCTTGCCGATGACGCGGCACTTCCTCGCGTTCTTCGCGAAGGCCGCGGGTAGGCCGGCGCCAGCGCTGAGCGCGGACGCCGAGGTCGCGGTCATGGCCTACGCATGGCCCGGCAACGTCCGCGAGCTGCGCAACGCGATCGAGCGCGCGATCATCCTCGTGCCGGCCCGCACCTTCGGCGCCGATGCGCTGCCCGAGCGAATCTCCGCGCACGCGAGCACGCTGCCCAGGCTCGGCGGCGAGTTCACGCTCGAGCAGATCGAGCGCGAGCACATCGAGCGCGTGACGGCGCGCGCCGCGACCCTCGACGACGCCGCGAAGACGCTCGGCATCGATGCCTCGACGCTGTACCGCAAGCGCAAGCGCTACGACACCTGAGGCATCGTGAACCAGAACGTGGCACCAGGCCCGGGCTCGCCGGACGTCACGCCGATCTCGCCGCCGTGGGCCTGGACGATCTCTCGCGAGATGAACAAGCCAAGCCCCGCGCCCTCGGCGGCCGCATCGGGGATCCGCACGTACTTGTCGAAGATCGTCTGGCGATACTCCGCGGGCACGCCGCTGCCCTGATCGATGACCTCGAAGCGCACGACGTGACCGCGCGCGACCGCACGGATCGTCACGCTCCCGGCCTCGGGACCGTGGCGGATCGCGTTCGAGATCAAGTTCGCGAACACGAGCTGGAGCCGGTCGTGATCGACCGCGACGTGCGGCGTCCCCGGCAGCACCTCCGAGCGCAACGTCACGTGGTGCTCGGCCGCGACCGCGTGCTGCGCGACGAGGGCCTCGGCCACGAGCTGCTCTGGATCGCACGGCGCGATCCGGAGCTCGATCCGGTCCGCGTGGATCCGCGACAGGTCGAGGAGCTCGTCGACGATCGCCTGCAGCCGATCGCACTCCTCGCGCGCCGCGAACACCAGGTCGCTCTGCTTCGCGGTCAACGGCCCCACGGTGTTCTCCGCGAGGAGGTGGACCGCCATGCGCAGCGACGTCAACGGCGTGCGCAGCTCGTGCGCGACGGTCGCGACCAGATCGTCGCGCAGCTCCTCGAAGCGGTGCAGCCGGGTCACATCCTGGAACACCAGCGTCACCCCCACGATGTCGCCCTCCTCCGCGTACAGCGGCGCCGCGCGCGGTAACAGCAGCGGCCTGGGGCTATCGCCCGCGAGCTCGATCGCCTCGTCGAGCTTCTGCGGGACGAACGCACCGCGACCCGCGGCGACGTGCTGGATCAAGCGCTCCACCGTGGCCCGGACCACCGGATCGAGCGCCGCGAGCGCACCTGGCCCCGCGTCCGGCTTGACCTTCAACACCGTCTCGGCAGCCTGGTTCGCGTGGCGCAGCTCGCCGGTGAGCGAGACCACGAGCACCGGATCCGGCAGGCTATCGATCGTCGCCTGCGCCGCGATCTGCGCCTCGACCAGATCTCCGAGCGAGCTCTGGCGATACTTGTGAATCCGCGCCGCCATCGTGTTGAGCTCGGTGGCGAGCCGGCCGATCTCGTCCGTGCTCGCGACCTGGGCGCGGACCTCGAGGTCCCCCTCGCCGAGCCTGCGCGCGGTCTGGCCCAGTACCCCGAGTGGGCGGAGCACGCGCGAGGTCAAGATCGACGAAGCGATCAAGCCGAGCACGAAGCCCAGGAACGACACCGCGAGGAGCAGCGTATTGGAGCGCTTCGCGAGCACCTGTGCGCGATCGCTCTTCTGGATCATGGCGTCCTGGTTCATGGTCAGGATCTCGTCGGCGCCGTTCTTGACCGCGAGGAAGTTCGGCAGCAGCGTCGCGAAGTAGCGCCCGGCCTCCGGCGCGTCGCGCCCCTCGATCACGGCCGTGCGATACGTCGTCCACGCAGCGTGGAACCGCTCGGTCACCTCGCGTTCGCCGGCCTCGGTGATGTTGTGCTCCTGCGCCACGAGCTCGGCCTCGAGCTTCGGGATGTTCGCGTCGATCTGCGCGATGCCGTCGCGGCCGTGGCCGAGCAACCCGAACAAGACACCGCTATCGATCCGCTCCGCGGACTCTTTCATGTGCTCGGCCGCGAGCACGGACCGATAGTTGTTCTTGAGGATGTCCGCGGAGCCGCGCCCGAGCGCGCCGGTGACGACGCTGCCGATCGCGATCGTGACCCCGAGCGCCACGACGAGCGGCAGCTGTGCGAGCAGGACCTTGTTGCGGAGCCTCACGTGCGCTCCTCGTCGCCACGCAGCGACACGATGTGGACGTCGAGGTCGGCGGCCTCGTGCAGCAAGCGCAGCACGATCGAACGGCCGATCACCTGACGCCACCACGGCTGGTGCGAACGCCCGATCACGACATGACCGACCCCGTGCGAGTGCGCGAAGTCGATCAGCGAGGGCACCGGATCGCGGGCCTGCAGCCGCACGACCTCGGCGCCGAGCTCGCGGGCCAGCGCGATGTTCGCGAGCAGGTGGCGCTGCGCTTCGGAGTCGATCCGATCGGGCGCCTCGCGTGGCGTCTCGACGTAGACCACGAACCAGTCACCACTGAGCTTGCCGGCCATCCGCGAGCCCTTGCGCAACAGCGCCTCGGCGTGAGGCGGATACGACGACATACACACCATCACGCGGCTGCGCGCGGCACGAAGCTCGCCTTCCTGGGTCCGGGACTTGGTCTCGTGCTGGCGCTCGAGGCTCTCGGCGACCTCGCGGAGCGCGAGCTCGCGCAGCGTCATCAGATTCGTATCCTTGAAGAAGTGCTCGAGCGCCCACGTCACCTTGTCGGCCGCATAGATCTTGCCCGCCTTGAGCCGCTCGAGCAGATCCTCGACGGCGAGGTCGAGGTTGACCACCTGGACCGCCTCCTTGAGGAAGCGGTCCGGGACGGTCTCGTGGATCGTCACGCCGGTCGCCTTCTCGACGACATCCTTGAGCGACTCGAGGTGCTGGATGTTGAGCGCGCCGATCACGTTGGTGCCCGCGGCGAGCAGGTCGAGCACGTCCATGTAGCGCTTCTTGTTCTTGCTCCCAGGTGCATTGGTATGTGGGATCTCGTCGACGATACAGATCTCCGGTTTACGCGCGAGGATCGCCTCGACGTCCATCTCCTCGACCACGACGCCGCGATACTCGACCTTGCGCCGTGGCACCACCTCCAGGCCCGCGACCAGGGCCTCGGTCTCGGCGCGGCCGTGGGTCTCGACGAAGCCGAGCACGACGTCGACACCGCGGGTGCCGAGCGCGCGCGCCTCCTCGAGCATGCGGTAGGTCTTGCCGACGCCGGCGGCGAACCCGATATAGAGCTTGAGCCCGCCCCGCCGCGTGCGATGGACGAGCTCGAGAAAGTCTTCGGCCCGAGGGCGTGTCACCGGGCCAGCGTACCGCTGCCGTCACCGGCGTGCGTGGGACGGCCGAACGTGCGATCCAGCGCGAGATCGACCGCGAGCACGTTGACCCGTGGTTCGCCGAACAGCCCGAGCTCGCGGCCATCGCTATACTCGCCGACGATCGCCGCGACGCGCTCGACGGCCACGCCGCGGGCGCGCGCGACCCGCGCGACCTGGAGGGCCGCGTTGGCCGGCGAGATATCGGGGTCGAGGCCGCTCGCCGAGCGGGTGACCGCATCCGCCGGGACCTCCGCGTCCGGCGCCAGCGCGTTGTCCGCGCGATACGCCGCCGCGAGCGCGGCGATCCCGACGAACGACTCGTCGACCTCCCGGGTCGCCGGGTCATCGAGTTGGCCGTCGCGCAACTTCTTCGAGGTCGGTCCGAGGTTCGTGCCGCCCGAATTCGCGCCGTCGTAGCCCGACGCGGAGGGCCGCGGGTGAACGTACGCCGGATCGACGAAGCCCTGACCGATCAGCTCGGAGCCGACCTCGCGGCCCTGGTCGTCGACCACGAGCGAGCCGTTCGCCTTGGCCGGGAACACGAGTTGCGCCACCCCGGTGACGACGAGCGGATAGACCAGGCCGGTCAGCACCAGCGTGACGAGGGTGGCGCGCAGCGCGGTCAGGAAGGTCTGCATCAGGTGGCTCCGATCGCGGTCAGCAACAGGTCGATCAGCTTGATCCCGACGAACGGCGCGATCACGCCGCCGGCGCCGTAGATGAGGAGCGAGCGCCGCAGGATCGCGGCGGCGCCGAGCGGGCGGTACTTGACCCCGCGCAGCGCGAGCGGGATCAGGATGACGATGATGATCGCGTTGAAGATCACGGCCGCGAGGATCGCCGACCGCGAGGAGGTCAGGCCCATCACGTTGAGCGGCGCGATCTGCGGGAACACCCCCATGAACATCGCGGGCAGGATCGCGAAGTACTTCGCGACATCGTTCGCGATCGAGAACGTGGTCAACGAGCCGCGCGTCATCAGCAGCTGCTTGCCGACCTCGACGACCTCGAGCAGCTTGGTCGGGTCCGAATCGAGGTCGACCATGTTGCCGGCCTCCTTCGCGGCCTGGGTGCCGGTGTTCATCGCGACGCCGACGTCGGCCTGCGCGAGCGCCGGCGCGTCGTTCGTGCCGTCACCGGTCATCGCGACCAGCTTGCCCTTCTGCTGCTCGGCCTTGATCAAGTTCATCTTGGTCTCGGGCGTGGCCTCGGCGAGGAAGTCGTCGACGCCGGCTTCGCCCGCGATCGCCTTGGCGGTGCGCGGATTATCTCCGGTGATCATCACCGTGCGGATCCCCATCGCGCGGAACCGCATGAACCGCTCGGCGATGCCCTCCTTGACGATGTCCTTGAGGTGGATCACGCCGAGCACGCGGTCGCGATCCGACACCGCGAGCGGGGTGCCGCCGGTATCACCGATCTTGTTCGCGCTCGCATCGACGTCCGCGGGCGGTGCACCACCGAGCGATCGGACGTAGGCCTTGATCGCATCGACCGCGCCCTTACGGATCCTGCGCTCGCCGAGGTCGACGCCGCTCATCCGGGTCTGCGCGGTGAACTTCTCGAACACCGCGCCGGCGACCTCGCGCGGCGGGATGCCGTACTTGTCCCTGATCAGGGTCACGATCGAGCGGCCCTCGGGCGTCTCGTCGGCAAGGCTGGACAGCATCGCGGCCTCCGCGAGGTCCTCGATCCGCACCCCCGCCGCGGGCAACAGCTCGCTCGCCATCCGATTGCCGTGCGTGATCGTGCCGGTCTTGTCGAGCAGCAGCACGTCGACATCTCCCGCGGCCTCGACCGCGCGGCCGCTCATCGCGATCACGTTCTTGCGCATCAGCCGGTCCATGCCCGCGATCCCGATCGCGGACAACAGCCCGCCGATCGTGGTCGGAATCAGGCACACCAGCAGCGCGACGATCACCGAGGTGGTGAGGTGCACCCCCGAGTAGATCGCGATCGGCACGAGCGTGACGGTCGCGATCAGGAACACGATCGTGAGCCCGACCAACAGGATGTGCAGCGCGATCTCGTTCGGCGTCTTCTGGCGGGCGGCGCCCTCGACGAGCGCGATCATCTTGTCGAGGAACGACTCGCCGGGATCCGCGCCGATCTTCACGACGATCCGATCCGAGAGCACCTTCGTGCCGCCGGTCACCGAAGACCGGTCACCGCCCGATTCGCGGATCACCGGAGCCGATTCACCGGTGATCGCAGACTCGTCGACCGAGGCGATGCCCTCGACGATCTCGCCATCGCCGGGGATCAGCTGGCCAGCCTCGATCACGACGAGGTCGCCCTTGCGCAGCTCGGACGCCGGGATGACCTCGGGCAGCTCCTTGCCGGGCACGAGCTTGCGCGCGACGGTGTCCTGCCGCATCTTGCGCAGCGCATCGGCCTGCGCCTTACCGCGGCCCTCGGCGACGGCCTCCGCGAAGTTCGCGAAGATCACCGTGAACCACAGCCACAGCGTGATCGCGATCGAGAACCACAGCGGGCTCGCGTTCGACGGCGCGCCGACGAGATCGCGCAGCACGAGTGCGGTGGTCAGCACCGCACCGATCGCGACGACGAACATCACCGGGTTCTTGTAGAGCAGGCGCGGATCGAGCTTCACGAAGCTGTCGCGCACCGCCGCCCGCAGGATCGCGGCATCGAACATCGAGACCTCGGCTTGCGTGTGCTTCGCCATCACAGCACCTCGTGGTGCAACGCCTGGAAGTGGTCGACGATCGGCCCGAGCGATAGCGCCGGGAAGAACGTCAGCGCGCCGACGATCACGATCACCGCGACGAGCAGCGCGGTGAACAGCCAGCCATTGGTCGGGAACGTGCCGAGCCCGGGCTGGACGGTCTTCTTGCCGAGCATGGCGCCGGCGATCGCCATCACCGGCAAGATCATGAAGAACCTCCCCGCGAGCATCGCGAACCCGAGGCACACGTTCCACCAGCCGGTGTTCGCGTCGAGGCCGGCGAACGCCGAGCCGTTGTTGCCGGCGGCACTGGTGAACGCGTAGAGCATCTCGGACAGGCCGTGCGGCCCCGCGTTGTGGAGCGACGACGTGCCCTGGCTCGCGACCGCCGCCCACCCGGTGAAGCCGAGGATGATCAGCGGGAACACCAGGATGTAGAACATCGCGTACTTCATCTCGCGGCCCTCGATCTTCTTGCCGAGGTACTCGGGCGTGCGCCCGACCATGAGACCGGCGATGAACACGGTGAGCAGCGCGTAGATCAGGATCCCGTACAGGCCCGCGCCGACGCCGCCGAACACGACCTCGCCGAGCTCGATGTTGACGAGCGGCACCATGCCGCCGAGCGGCGTGAAGCTGTCGTGCCACGAGTTGACCGCGCCGCACGACGCATCGGTGGTGACGGTCGCGAACAGCGCCGACTGCGAGACCCCGAACCGGAGCTCCTTGCCCTCCATGTTGCCCTGTGCCGCCGCGATCCCGAGCCCGTGGGTGACGGGGTTCGGGTGCGCCTCGGCCCAGTACGTGGTCGCGACGCCGGCCGCGAACAGCACCGACATCGCCGCGAACAGCACCCAGCCCTGGCGCTGGTCGCGCGCCATCCGGCCGAACGTGTACGTGAGCCCCGCGGGGATCGCGAAGATCAGGATCATCTCGAGGAAGTTCGTCACCGCGCTCGGGTTCTCGAACGGGTGCGCGCTGTTCGCGTTGAAGAAGCCACCGCCGTTGGTGCCGAGCTCCTTGATCGCCTCCTGCGACGCGACCGGGCCCATCGCGAGCACCTGCTTGCCACCCTCGAGCGTGGTCAGCGCGTGGTACCCGGCGAGGTTCTGGATCACGCCCTGCGAGACCAGCACGAGCGCGACGACGATGCAGATCGGCACGAGCAGGTAGACCAGCCCGCGGATCAGGTCGACGTAGAAGTTACCGACGCCCTTGCTGCCCTCGGGGCCCGGCCGGCGGGTCACGCCGCGCGCGATCACGAGCGCCACGCCGATGCCGACCGCGGCCGACGTGAAGTTGTGCCACGCGAGCCCGGCCATCTGCGTGAAGTAGCTCATCGTCGTCTCGGGCACGTACGACTGCCAGTTGGTGTTCGTGGTGAAGCTCGCGGCGGTATTGAACGCGAGCGCCGGCGGCACCCCCGGCAGGTGCTGCGGGTTGAACGGCAGCGAGCCCTGCGTGCGCTGGATCAGGTAGGTGACGGCGAGGCCAAGAGCGCTGAACACGAGCATCGCGATCGCGTACTCGACCCAGGTCTGCTGGTTCGGCGCGCGCAGGCCGCACAGCCGGAGCAGGCCGCGCTCGATCCGGCCGAGCGTACGCGGCAGCGGCTGCTGCTCGCCCTCGAACACGCGGAACATGTACGCGCCGAGCGGACGGGTCAGCGCGACGATCACCGCGAAGAACAGCGCGATCTGGACCCAGCCGGCGGCCGACATCAGAACCGCTCCGGCTTGATCAGCGCGACCACGAGGTAGCCGGTGACGAGCACGGCGACGACGAGCCCGAGCAGGTATTCGGTGGCCATGTCAGATCCGATCGAGGTAACGGGTGTAGACGACCGCGAGCACGAAGAACGCGGCGGTCACGGCGAGGAACAGGAGGTCGGTCATGACGGTCCGGTCCTGGTGCAGCCGCGATGCCATGGCCGAATCCCCCGCCGGCGCGTGGGGTTGGCCGGTGTTGCGTGCGGACCTTGCGATTTGCATGACCGCAGGAGCGCCCACCCGGCAACCTGCACGACGGCGCGCGTCAGCGCCGGGGCCGCTGCTTGCGCGCGATCCGCCACATCGCGAGCAAGCCCACGATCGCGAGCGCGAGCATCACCAGGCCGATCGTGGCCTCGGAGCCGAACACGCCGCCCTGCCGGAGCGCGATGATCACCGGAATCACTCCGATCGCCGCGATCAGCGCATACAGGATCACCTGCTCGCGATTCGAATTCGGGGCATCGTTCATGCACACCGGCCGCTGCATGTTCGACGCCATGGATGGTCCCGGGGCCCTGCGCCGCGCCGTGCTCGTCATGCTCGTACTCGGATCGCCCGCATTCGCGGACGATCCGGCAGCGCCCGATGCGGTGAGCCCAGATGCCGCGAAGCTGCGCGAGCTCGAGCAGCGCCTCGCCGCGCTCGAGCACCCGACGCCGCCGGTGCAGCCTGCGGCGCCACCACAGCCGCTCGACGTCCGCGAGCCGACGTTCGGCGAGTTCGACTTCGGCTGGATGAACGGCAATAACTCACAGCCCGCATCGCTGGTGCAGACCGGCCCCTTGACGCTGTCGCTCTACGTCGACACCTACTATGGCTATCAGTTCCATCGACCGATCGATCACACGGTGTTTCCGACGACGACCGCGCCGCGCCACGACGAGATCTCGCTCAACCTCGCGCACCTCGGTGTCGACGTCACGGGGCTCGACGGTCCGATCGGTCGGCTCTATCTCCAGTACGGCTCGACGGTCGAGACCATCGCCGGCCAGGACACCACGACGACACGGGGCTACTACCTGACCAACCGGCTGCTCCAGAACGTCGAGCAGGCCGCGGTTGGCTGGCACTTCCACCGCCTCCACGGCATCAACACCGAGGTCGGCATCTTCCCGTCGTACGTCGGGCTCGAGAGCTACTTGCCCGAGGAGAACTGGGCGTACAACCACGCGTTCTTGTCGGACTGGACGCCGTTCTACTTCTTCGGGGTGCGCGGCCAGCTGCTGCTCACGCGGCGCATGAAGCTCGAGCTGTGGGTCGTCAACGGCTGGCAGACGTTCGGCGAGTGGCACGAGGCGCGCGCCGGCGGCTACCTGTGGAACTGGCGGCCCCGCGAGTGGCTCTCGCTCGTCCACTCGCTCTACGCCGGGCGGGAGGCGCAGGGCGATCCGGACTCGCTGCGGCTCTATACCGACAACAACGTGCAGCTCCGCTACTACCACGACCCGTCGAACCACGCGCTCGTTCGCTCGCTCGCGCTCTCGCTCGTCACCGATCTCGGTCACGAGCATCGCGGCGACGCGCCCTCGGGCTGGATGGGCGGGGTCTCGCTCGCGAACCACGTCGAGTGGAACGAGCACTGGAAGTGCGGCCTGCGCGTCGACTTCGCCGCCGACGAGACCCAGGCGATCAACACCAAGCTACCGGTCGGCTCGCCGTACACGCTGCCCGGCAAGGGCCGGATCATCGCGGGCGGCGTCACCGCGACGCTCGACTACTGGCCGAGCCCCTGGCTGGTCACCCGGCTCGAGTACGCGCACCGCGAGGCGAACCAACCGTACTTCAGCGGCCGCGGTGGCATCACCGGGCCCGGCGGCGTACCGGCGCCAGATCCAGCGACGTTCACGCCGGACCTCGTCCACAGCGACGACCGCGTCACGCTCGACGTCACGCTGCGGCTCTAGCAGGTCACGCCATCGGTGCGCGGCTGCAGTGGCGTATGTACGCGACCTCGACGCGCGGCGGGGCCACCCGGTACACGATCCGGAACATCCCGACGACGGTACTTCGATATCCGGCGTAGGGCCCGATCATCGGAGCTCCCAGCTCTGGAAACTTCTCGAGTAACCGCAGATGGCGAACGAGCCGGCTATAGAGCGGCTCGAGAACGTCATCGAGATCATCCTCGGCCTGCGGGAGCAGGACGACCTTCAACGACGTGCTCGTCGCTTGACGTAGGCATCGAGGCTGACGTGCTTGCCGGCCCGCGCTTCCTTCTTCGCTCTGCGCAGTCTGCGTGCTGAATCGGGGTAGCCCATCTCGTCACGCGTCGCGAGAAAGCCTTCGAACGCGTCATAGCTGACCAGCACCGCAGCGGCCCGGCCACGCTGGGTGATCACCACGGGCTGGTCGGTCTCCTTCACCTGCTCCACGTACTTCTTCGCCTTGCTCTGCAGGTCGGTGATAGGAATGACCTTTTCCATATAGAACACCATACGTCTACAACCAGGTCCTCGCAAGGACGCGTTCGATCGATACGGTGCCGCCGCCGAGTCGAACGGCGATCGACCCGGCGATGAGTGCTAGGGTGCGCGCATGACAGCGTTTCTCTCCGATCGGTGGTTCGATGAAGTGGCCCAGCTGATGGCGAGCGCTGGTGATCTGAAGCTCCCCGCACCGATGCAGAACGTCCAGGTCAACGTCACGATCAAGCGCGCACCCGGCACGGGCGGCGGCGACGTGCCGGCGTTCGTGCAAGACGGCGTGGTCGCGCGCGGCCATCGCGATGGCGCCGACGCGATGATCACGCTCGACGAGGCGCTCGCGCGCAAGCTGTTCGTCGAGGCCGACGCCGCGGCCGGCGTCCAGGCGTTCCTCGCGGGTCAGCTCGTGATCGAGGGCGATCTCGCGAAGGTCGTCGCGATGCAGACGGCCGAACCGAGCGCGGAGCAGAAGGCGCTCGCGCAGCGGATCGCCGCGATCACGGACTGAACGAGATCGCGGTCGCCGGCGCGGTGCCTTCCCAGCACAGCACCTGGTGCTGGTTGGTGACCACGCAGCCGCGCGTCGCGGTGGCCGACAACGCGATCGCGTTCGTGACCCCCGCGATCACCGGCGCCGCCGGCTCGCCGAGCGCGCCACAGCGGACCGTGCCGTTGGCGAGCCGCGCGCAGGTTCCGGCGCTGTCCTCGACGTTGACGAACGCCGGCCACGGCCGCGTCACCTTGCACGCGTGCGCGAGATCGAAGCAATCGAGGCGCCGCTGCACGATCGCGCACACGCCGGGATCGAACGCGAGGCGCGACACCTGCGCGGGCAGCGCATACCCGGCGAGCTTCGCGATCACGGGCGACGCCACCGGCTTGGCCGGCTTGGCCTTTTTGGGCCTCTTGCCCCGCTTGGGTTTCTTGACCGGCGGCGGCGCCGGGCCCTGCGCGAGCGCGATCGGCGGCCCGCACAGCGCGTGATCGGCGACGCACACCACCTCGCCGCCTTCACGCCGCACGCACGGCAGGTCGCGCTCGGCGAGCTCCACGGCGTTCGTGATCGCGGTCGCCACCGGGGCACCGCCGTCGGTCCAGGTCGACAGCACGCGCGCGTCATCGACCGCGGCGTGCGCCGCGAGCAG
>JBDTEH010000180.1:0-18014 GCA_039922635.1 Kofleriaceae bacterium
CCTTGCGCGCTCCGACCACGAACTGTGCCCACGGCCGGAACAGCATCCAGATATCGATGCCCTCGTTGCCGAGCATTCGATCGGTCTGCTTGACGCCGTGTTTCTCGTCCTTGTTCGCCACCCGGGCCTAGTCGACCGTGGCGCCCGAGAGCTGGAGATCGAGCTGCGATAGCTCGAGCAGGCCGGCCCAGCTCCACAGATCGCCCATCGCGTGGATGGCAAACGAGCCGTCCACGTGGTCGCCGGCCCCGGTCAGCGCGAGGTCGAGCGGGATGACCGGCAGGTGTTGCGTGCCGAGGGGCGTCACCGCCTGATCGATCGCGATCGACCAGGCCAGGTCGAGCTGGAGCGGCAAGCTCGCGGTCGCGTCGTTCGCGCCGGTCCAGGTCACCGCGGCGGTCGCGGGAGCCGCAAGCGTGACCCGGACCTCGACCAGCTGCGCCGGCTTGCCGAACACCGACTCCGGCAGATCGATCGGTGCGAACGAGACCTCGAACGACTGCGCGATCAGCTGGTCGCCGGCGAGCTTCGCGACCAACGCGCCGGTGTCGATCGTCAGCGCCGAGGTGCCCGCGACCCAGCCGCCACTGGTGTAGTGCGCCGCGACCAACGAGCCCGTGCTGCCATCGCCCGGGATGAACAACCGGGTCGGCTCGGACGCGAGGCGGTCGTGGACCGAGGCGAAGTCCGGCGCGGGAGGGGTTGCGGGATCAGGCGCCGTACAGGCCGCGACGAACAGAGCGAGCAAGGCGAAGGTCCGCATATGACGCACCGCGTAGCACTGGTCGTGCCAATCAGTGGTCAATGGTTGGACCAATATAATCTAACTACTTCGGAGCGGTGCGTATGAACTGACGCTGATGCAGTGCGCCATGTCCGCACAGATCCGGCGGATCGAGTTGCCGCTGCCGGGACTCGGACACAACGCCAATCGGCGCCGATCAGCGCCACAATTCTAGTGCGAGACGGTGACGGTCTGGGTCGCCGAGCTCCACGTCAACGAGCCGTGCTCGAAGTCCGAGCGCCGGCCATCCGTGACCGCGTACTCGTCGGACGTCGGATAGCCGAGCGAGCCGGCCTCCCAGCCGAGGTCGCGCCACTTGTCGCGGATCGCACCGTGCACCTCGTGCGCGCCGAGCTGCGGGGTCCAGTAGATCGAGCCGTGCTCGAACACGCTGAACCGGCCAACTCCATCGGGCGTCGCCGTCTCGTTCGAGACCGGATAGCCGAGCGCGCCGGCCTCCCAGCCCACGTCGCGCCACTTGTCGCGGATCGCGCCGTGGACCTCGAACGCGCCGGTCGAAGGCGACCAGTAGATCGAGCCGTTCTGGAACACGTTGTAGCGGCCGACGCCGTCGGGCGTGGTCGTCTCGTCAGTGAGCGCGGGGCCGAGGAAGCCGGCGCAGCCGCCGAGGCCTTGGTAGCGCCCGTCGATGTCGCCGCCGGTGCGGCCGACGCCGCAGCGGTACGTCGAGTAGCCCTTCGGAGGGATCAGCGTCGCGAGCTGATCGAGGCCGAGCCAGTAGTGCTGGTTGCCCTGGAAGTTCGCAGGGTCCGCGATATAGGCCTGCATCGTGGCCGGGTTGTAACCGACGATCGAGAAGTAGTGATAGATGGTCTCGTTGTCCGGATAGCCGGGTGGGTGATTGTTCGGCGGCGCCACGATGTTGGCGACCATGCCGTGGCCCGCGTCGATCGACAGCACGATGTCGCGCCACAGCTGATCGTGCTGGGCCTGGGTCGGCGGATCGTTCGGCATCTCGACGCTGGCGTAGCGCGCGCCGAGGTGCTGATCGAGCACGCCCGTGACCTGGGTGATCGCATCGGTGCCGTTCGTGGTCGTGCCGAGCTCGTTCGCGAGCGCGCTCTGGCTCGGGGCAGCGCCGCGGGTCGACAGCGCGATGTGGGTCGCGGTCGGCCCGCACCAGTAGCTGGTGGTCTGGATCTGGTAGTCGTGATCGAGCACCTTCCAGGTCGTGGCATCGGCGGCGGTCACGCCGGTGCTCGAGCCCGAGCCGGCGCCATCGCCGCTGCTGGTGGCCTGGTCGCCGGAGCCCGCGCCTGCGCCGGTGCCGTCGGCGGAGCCGCCGTCGTCGGTGAGCGCGCCCGGAGCCGTGGCCGTGCAACCGGCGACGAACGCGAACAGATAGATGGTCTTCATGGATTCACCGTGACGGTCGTGGTGTTGGGGGCAGAGGCCCACGTGATCGAGCCATGCTGGAAATCGCTGCGCCGTCCCGTGGCGACGGCGTACTCGTCCGAGGTCGGATAGCCGAGCTCGCCGGCCTCCCAGCCGACGTCGCGGTACTTGTCGCGGATCAGGCCGTGGATCTCGTGCGCGCCGGTCGTCGGCGTCCAGTAGATCGAGCCGTTCTGGAACACGTTGTAGCGGCCGACCGTGTCGGGCGTGGTGGTCTCGTCGGTGATCGGATAGCCGAGGATGCCGGCCTCCCAGCCGACCGCCGCCCACTCGTCGCGGATCTGGCCGTGGACCTCGAACGCACCGAGTTGCGTGGTCCAGTAGATCGAGCCGTTCTCGAACACGCTGTAGCGGCCGACGCCGTCGGGCGTGCCTTGCTCCGTGGTCGTCGGCTTGCCGAGGAACGAGCCGCAGCCGCCGAGCGCACGGTACTTGACGTCGATCTGGCCGACCGTCGCGGGCGAGCCGGCGCAGCTGGTGCCTCCGGTATCGTTCCAGAACCCGAGCCCGCCGGGCTCGTTGATCGCGGCATTGTAGCCGTCGCTGTAGGTCTGGTAGCGCGACCCCCAGCAGCTCCAACCCGGCTGGCAGCCGTTGTAGTAGCGCACGACGGTCGAGATCCACTGATCGCGGAGCTGCGCGTTGTCGGGATCGAAGTTGTTGATCCACGCGCGCGCCTTCGCGTCGGTCTCGGCGTTCGTGGTGTACGCCGAGATCTTGACCATGTTGGTCGCGTAGTCGATCGCGCTGCCGATCTGGCCGTCGACCGTGAGGACGGCGTTGCCGTAGCGATTCAACGTATCGGCGTACGTACCGGCATCGAACTGGAACATCCCGAGCCCGCCCTGCTGCGCGGAGCACGGACCATCGGCCGACCCGGCGATCACCGGACCGCCGCCGCAATCGGGTGAGGGCGGGCCCTGACACGCCCATTGCGCCTCGGACCAGCACTGCGCGAGGCCGGTCTCGTCGTTCGCGATGCCGGCGAGCAGGTACGCGTTGCGCATCCCGCGCGCGGTCGCGGCGGCGCGGATCGCGGCGTAGCGTGGTGGCTTGGCGACCGAGACGTCCGAGCTGACCTGACCGCTCGGATCCTGATCGGGTGGCGCATCGCCGGCACAGGCGGCGAGCAGGGCGAACGACAGCCAGTGGAGCTTCATGCACTTTCGGTATACACATCATATACCAATCGGAAGTATGCGTTGTTGCTCGCGCGACCAGCGGCCGGCTGGTGTGGGCGGGCCTCACCACCGGTGCATGATGTTGGCAGTGTGCAACGTATACACACCGTCTACATGTGGCACGTCGCGCGCATCACCTCGAACATGATCGATCATTGCGCACGGCTGGTTGCACTGATCGGGATCGGATGTGGATCGCACGCACCGGCGCTCTCCGACGGTGGCAGCGCTGCGAGCTCGGACGCGGTCGTCGATGCGCACGTTCGTGCACGACCCGTACTCGATGACGCGGCGCAGCTGTGCAAGCTGCTGAGCGCGCGCAACACCTCGGACCCGACCCCCAACGCGGTGCAGTTTCGCGCCAACGTGCTCGGCGCGGATCTCGGGATCCCGGTCGCGACCGCGGATCGGCTGTATCTCTTGTTCGGCGACACGATCGGCTTCGCCGGGATCTGGGGCGACGGCCAGTCCCACCCCGATGCGGTCGGCTACGCGCTCGACGCACCGGCCGCCGTCGCCGCCGATCCGGACCTGCTGTGCACGCGGCTCGGCATCGTCACGCTCGCACCCTCGGCGAGCATCGGGCCGACCGTCGATGCGCGGGTCCAGGCCGACTTCGCCGGCGCCGCGATGATCGCCCCGCAGGGCGAGGCGCTCTCGACCTATATCCACGATCCCGCCGGCGCCGGCACGCAGCGGTTCGCGAACCTGCCGGGCGACTTCGAGGTGCCCTCGGGTGCGTTCGCCGCCGGTGGCTCGATCTACGTGTTCTATACGACCGTCGTATCGTCGAGTGACGTCACGATGAAGGCGTCGTACCTCGCGCGCTGGACCACGCCGTCGCCGGCGAGCGTTCCCGCGTACCAGATCCTCTATCCGATCGACGAGCGCTTCGACGGCGCAGGTGCACTCGGCGGCGACTTCATCAACATCTCCGCGCAGGTCGCCGGTGACTATGTCTATCTGTTCGGCACGGGGGCGTATCGCGCGAGCCCGATCTCGCTCGCACGCAAGTCGCTCGCGACGCTCGCCACGCCGGGCGGGTTCGAGCGGTTCGACGCGGCGAGCGGGACGTGGTCGGCGGCGCGTGGTGCACCGATCATCGCGGCGGCCGGCTACGGCGAGACCTCCGCGAGGTACTTCGCGAACCTCGACCGCTGGGTCGTGATGGCGGAGGAGTCGCTCCCCGGCTCGAACCGGATCGTCGCGCGGTTCGCCGATCGTCCCGAAGGACCGTGGAGCGACGCGGTCGTCGTCCACGACATGGCCGATCCACGCTTCCGGGCCGCCTCGTGCTGTACGCCCGACGACGCGTGCGAGGGGGCGCAGTTCCTGGACTGCGATCGCACCGGCTTCTACGGCTCGTACCTGTTACCCGAGGCGCGCGATCAGGGTGGCACGTTCGAGCTCGCGTACACGCTGTCGAGCTTCGCCCCGTACAACGTGGCGTTGTTCAGCGCCACGTTCGTTCAGCCGTGAGCGTGCGTCTCCGGACTGGTCAATACAACGTGTACCAGCGGCGAGGGCAGCGGCGGCGACGTCACGACCGGCACCGGCGGCGACGGAGGCAGCGACGGTGGGGCCCAACAGGTGGGATGCAACGCCGCTGGCGCCACGGATGGGAGCCGAGGGGCATGGCTGCCGGTCAGCATCGTGCTCGTGGATCGAGGGGGACAGCGTGTTCACCACGGTCGATTTCGCGGCATACTCGGGGGGTGGGGGCTGTCAAGAAACCCAAGCCGCGTGCGACCGGGGTCCAGCTCGGCAGTGATGTCGCGCGCAACATGATCATCCTCGGGGCGACCCGAGTCTTCGTGACCAAGGGCTTCCGCAACGTCGCGGTCGAGGACCTGCTCGAGGCCGCTCAGGTGTCCCGACGCACGTTCTACCGGTTCTTCACCAGCAAGGACGACGTCGCGCTCGCGATGTACACGCTCGGCACGTCGAGCCTGCTCGAGTCGTGCCGGCGGGCGATCGCGAAGGATCAGGATCTGATCCACCAGCTCGAGCGCTGCATCGACCTCCACCTGAGCAACGCGCGCGGCATGGGGCAGCTGGTCTACGTACTCGGCGGTGAGGCGCAGAGCCTCGAGTCTCCGCTGTACGCCAGGCGCATGGAGGTCCACGACCTGCTCGAGGCGATGTTCCGAGACGCGAACCCCGATGCGAAGATCGATCCGCTGCTCGTCCGCACGCTCGTGATCGCGCTGGAGCAGATCACGCGCCACGTGCTCGAGGAGGGCGACCAGGGCCGCCGGGTCACCGATGCCAGCATCGCGCGCGCCCGCGCGGTGATGATGCGGATCGCGACCGCGACCATCGCCGGTGAAGGCGCGCGCGTGGCGCCGATGCCCAAGCCGCCGGTGTCCTAGCCCGAGCCCGAGGTTCGGAAACCCATTTATCGACCGATGGGGAGTGCTACCTTGGAGCGGTGCGCTTGCCGCTGCTCGCATCGATGGTGGTGGCAGCCGGAGCCTTCGGCGCTCCGGCGCACGCGGACACGGGTGGCGATCCGGTCGAGGTGATGGCGCGGATCGATGACAAGGTCCACGCGATCGCGACCGCGCTCGAGCAGCCATCGCCGCACATGATCGACGATGCGAAGCTCCGCACCCGCGAGGTCCGGGACTTGCTCGCGCAGCTCGCCTCGATCAAGAGCCGCAACGAGCGGGCCGCGGGTGTGCTCGCGCACTACCCGAACTACGCGGACGCCGTCGACGCGGCGCTCGACCATCTCGCGAAGCTGGGGACGGAGGTCCACGGCGCGGATGGTGTCGCAGACCGCTGCGTGAAGGACGACAAGGCGTTGCACGCGCTGCTCGCGCAAAAGGGCCAGCATCCGAGCGCCGATCCGGCGAAAGATCGCGATGCGCTGACCAAGAGAGCGACCGAGCTCGCGACGACGTGGGCGCCGGTCCTCGCGGGCCTCGCCACGACCGACGCGGCGATCACCCAGGACGTTGCGGGCGCGACGGTCGCGCTGACCGATGGCTACTGGATGGCGGTCGCGACGAACCTCGCGAGCGACGCGAAGGCCACCGCCACGACGTGGGCGGATCCGTCGAGCGCGGCGACCACCGCATGCCAGCAACTCGCTCGCGGCATCGGCCACGAGGACGTGGCGCTGGCGCTGGCCGCGCTGCGCAAGCGCGGCGCGACGAACCTGGCCGCGGCAACCCAGGTCGTGCGCGACTACAACGCGTGGCTCGCATCGGTGCGCGAGCTGCGCGCGCTCGCGCTCGAGACGCGCGACCGGATCCACGAGGCGCTGTGCACCGCCGGTGACAGTGAGCTCGGCGAAGGCGCCTCGAGCATCGCCGCGACCGCGGCACGCGACCTCGTCGATCGCGCGCCGGCGGCGACCACCGAGATGGCTCGGCTCGAGGCACGTGCCGGCGATAACGCCGGCAAGCGCAAGGCCATCCTCGACGGTCTGCGCACGACCGGCGCGATCGTCGTGGCGATCGGGCGAGACGAAGCGCTCGGCCGCGACAATCCACGGCTGCGTGCGGTGCTCGCCGAGTTGCACCGCCGCCGCGCTCGCGCGCTCGCCGGTGCCTCGTGCACGGCACGATCGATCGACGTCGCCGCCGGCGATTGCGGCGGCGCCGCGTGCCGGATCGAGTGCATGAAGCTCGTCGAGCGCACGTGCACGCTCGTCGAGCTGTCTCCCGACGCAGACGCGCCCCGCGCCGCTGCGTTCGCACGCGGCAAGCGCGAGGTCACCGGGCTGCAAGCGTGGTACGCGCGGGACAAGGCCGCGCTGTTCGCACGCGTCCCCGCGATGCGCACGTGCGAGCACACGCCGCCCGCTAGCCTCGAGCTGTTCACGGACGTCGCCGTCTATGCAGCGTGCCCGGCTGCACCGGCGGCGAGCCTCGGCGAGTCACTGGCCGAGGTCGGCGCAGATCTCTAGCTCGGCGGGAGCCACCGTGCGAGGGCGGCGGCGCGTCACTCTGCCCCGCTCCAAAAAACTAAGCAACCGCTGCAGGTCTGGGCCGAAACGCTCGCCATGCAACTCAAAGCCATCTCCCTTGTGCTCCTCGGTGCCTGCGCAGTAACCCCCGGTGCGATGTCGGGGGGCGATGACGACGGCTCCGGCGGCTCCACCGGCTCCGGTGGCGGCGGCTCGACCTCGAACGGCTGGACCGCCATTCCGCTGGTCAACGACGGCAACACCCAGCGCGTCGACAACGACCTCGTCAGCGGCATCATGATGACCGCCGCCGACAAGGGGTACGTCGTCACGCAGGGCGCCGGCGAGAGCTTCTCGGACGGCGGTGCCGTGTTCACGCTCGACGGTTCGACGGTCGCGCTCGCGTTCAGCGGCAAGAACGGTGGTCCATCACTGCTCGGTACGATCGACTTCACCGGTCTCGAACAGACCCCGACCGGCGTCGTCGCCATGGCGTACTCCGCCGACGTCGTGCGCGCCGATAGCGCGGGCCACTTCGCGGTCGAGAAGAACGGCAACCTCGCCGGCATCGAGCCGGTGATCGGCTATCGCGAGACGGCGGCGGGCGTCACGCTGGTCCGCGACACCGGCGTCGTCAGCACCTCGACGCAAGCCAGCGGCCCGACCGCGACCTTCACGGACGTGTGGGCACCCGACGCCGCGCAACCGATTCCAGCGGAGCTGCCCGCGAACGAGTGCCAGGGTGGTCCGCTCGGTGCGGGCGCTCCGGTGATGCGCTCGTCGGCGTACATCGGCAACGGCATGATCGCGTACACCGCGGCTCCGAGCTTCGATCCACAGGTCTGCATCAGCAAGGACGGTGGGACCTCGTTCTATCCGAGCATCCTCACGGTCGCCGACGATGCCTCCGAGAACGCTCCCAGTGGCGTGCTGTTCTCCTCGGCGATGAACGGCATCACCTACTGGGGCTCGGCAACGGCCAAGCCGTACATCCAGCACACCTCCGATGGCGGCACCACGTGGACGAACGCCGCGCTGCCGGCCGCGGTTGCCTCGCATGGCCTCGAGCTCGACGGCGCGTTCTTCGCGCCGGATGGTCAACACGGCTGGGTCGTCGGCTTCGACCACGATGGCAACCATGCCCTCGGCCTGTCGACCGCCGACGGTGGCGCGACCTGGGCGCAGGTCATCGGCCTCGGTGATGCGAAGCTCTACAGCGGCTTTGCCCTCGATGCGACCCACGTCTGGATCGGCGGTGACAACGGCACGCTGCTGACTCACACCGGCTCGTAGGGAGCCGCGGATCGTCCGCTCGGCACCACGTGCGGGTTCGGCGGGGTCGGCGGGTCCGGCCGCCGCGCGGGACACGGCTTACGCCGCACGCTTCACGTCGGTGCCGAGCGCGCGCACGATGTACCGGTTACCGCGGGCGAGCGCCGCACGGCGGAGCAGGCCGTGGCGCGACACCGTGGCGAGGGATGCGATCAAGGCGATATCGGAGGGCAGCATGAAGAGTACGTATACATATCGTATACCAATCGCGTGGAATGCGAACCCTGCGAGACCACACGAGACCTGCCACGGCGCACTGGGACCCCACACACCACTGCAACCACTCCAACCGGGCGGACGTCTCAATAGGCAGCGACGGACACGTCGTCGAGCTGGAGCCACGTGTCGCCATCCGCCCATAGGCCGGCGTACGCGACGAGGCTGGTGTTCGGTCCGGACGCGACCGTGACCACGAGCCGCGTGTAGTCACCGAGGGTCTGGAAGTGGTGTTCGCCGAGCACCTCTCCTGTGGGGCTGCGCAGGCCGAAGTAGCCGTCGGTCGTGTTCGCCGAGGTCCGGATCCAGCCGGTGAGCTGGTAGACCCGGCCCGGCACGACCGCGATCGTCTGATGGGCGTCGTTCCAGCCGGAGTCGTTGCGGACCCACGCGTTGCCGGTGCCGGCGTGGGCGAACGTGCCGGTGTCGGTGCCGCAGCGGTTCGTGCACTGCCACGGGCCGAGGCCGGCCTCGAAGCCAGGATCGACGACGACGTTCGGGCCGGTCGTCGCGGAGGGTGGGGTGTGCAGCACGGCGAGCATGCGCGGCAGCGCATCGGCGAGCGCGAAGTTCCAGCACGTGAAGTCGTGGCCACCATCGCAGCCAAATGGCGCGGTCGGCCCCGGCCGCCCGTACATCCACCACCCGTGCGAGATGCCGGCGGCGTCGAGCACGTGGCTGAACCGATCGGCCGACTGGCCCATGGTGCGCTCGATGACATCGCCGTCGCTCGTACCCGCGCCGGCGTAGAGCAAGACCTGGAGCCCGGCGAGCTGGCCCGGACGCTTCATCGTGTCCTCGAGGTTCCAGATCGTGTCGTTTGGCCAGAACGGCGACCCGAACGGTCCGCCCGGAGCGAAGCCGGATTGCACGGCTTGCTCGGTGACGACCGTGCGCGTGCCGAGATCGCCGAGATCGACGGCGCCCGAGAAGCTCGCGACCGAGGCGAACAGATCGGGACGATCCTCGGCGATCCGGACCGCGCCGTAGCCGCCCATCGACAGGCCGGCGATCGCGCGGCCGTTCGCGGCGGTGACCGTGCGCAGGTTGTGATCGACCCACGGGATGACCTGGTCGACGTAGAACTCGGCCCAGCGCTGGGCGCCCTGCGTCTGATCGACCCAGTCCGTGAACCAGCCGACCTTGCCGCCGTCGGGCATCACCGTGATGATCGGCTGGCCGTCGGTGATCTGTTCGACGGCTCCGCCGCCGGTCGTCCACTGCGCCGAGTTGCCGCCGGCACCGCCGTGCAACAAGTAGAGCACTGGATAGCGCGCGGCGGGATTCGCGAAGTAGTCGCCCGGCAGCGTCACGCGCAGCCGGTGCGGCCCGTTGACCGCGACCGGCGCGATCAACGCGGTCGAGATGTCGACCTCGAGCGTGCGCGCGCTGATCCAGCGCACCGCCGAGACCGTGATGCCGGAGCTCGATTCGAAGTTCGGAGCATCGACGTCATCCTGCGATGACGAGAGCTCCGCCGCACAGGACGCGAGCACCACAACCGCCGCGAGCAAGATCGTTTGCATGGCCACCTCCGCGCAGAGGTATACGCTCGATATACCAGCGCTGCCAAGTACTCCTGGCCTGACAGCCGCCAACCGAGAGGTCGTGCTTGACATTGGTATACGATATGTTTACCTACGGTCATGCAGATCTACGATCATCACGGACTCGCGATCGCGTACGAGCGGGTGGGGCGAGGGGAACCGGTGATCCTGCTCCACAACGGAGGCACGTCGCACGCGATCTGGCGCGACGTGGTGCCGGTGCTCGCGCGCACGCACGAGGTGTTCGCGCTCGATCTGCTCGGCTACGGCGCCTCCGCGCAACCCGCGACGGGCTACGCGCTCGCGCACTACGTCGCGATCCTCGCGGGGTTCGTCGACGCGCTCCGGCTCGAGCGCGTCGCGCTTGTCGGCAACTGCATGGGCAGCGCGATCGCGTTGGCGTTCGCGGCGGTGCGGCCGCGCGCGGTCCGCACGCTCGTGCTCATCAACCCGCTCACCGAAGCGACGTTTCGCGCCGGGGGGCTCGGTGCGCTGGTCAGCGTGCGCCGCTCGCTGCCGAGGCTGTCGCAGCCGGTGGTCGCGGGGCTCCGCGCGTTGCGCGTGCCGCGTGCGCTGCGCGGGCGATTCGTGCGGATGCAACTCGGCCGGATCGGCCGCGCCGCGGGGCTCGACGCCGACGCCGAGCTGTGCGGCTGCTTCGATTCGCACGGCCAGATGAGGTCGTTGCTCGGCGTGTTCGACGATCTCCACAGCTATCGCGCACTCGACGAGCTCGACGCGGCGACGCTGCCGCCGATCACGACGATCTGGGGGCTCGACAACCACGTGCTGTCACCGCAGGCCGGGAGGACGCTCGGGGAGCGGCTCGGTCCGGTGCGCGAGGAGTGGCTCGCGGGCTGCGGCCACCTCGTGATGCTCGAGGCGCCGGCGCGGGTCGCCGAGATCATCGCCGGTGCGCTGACGACGACCACGGTCGCGCCGGCGGTCACGACCCGCGACGAGCGCACCGCGCGCGCGACCGTGCGCGCGCCGGAGCCCAGGAGGCTCGCGCCGGCCACGAGGAGTGCGCGATGACGTCGCTGCTCGCCGACATCATCGGCCGTGCTGGCGCCGCCGTCCCCCATGCCGGCGACGTGCGCGAGGAGCCGGTCCCCGCCGATATCTTCAACCTCGCGGACATCGCGCTCGACGTCGCGCGCCGCGACCCGGAGCGCATCGCGGTGATCGCACCGCGCGGCCGCGAGCGCGGTGGCGCCCGCCGTTACGTGCGGCACACCTATCGCGAGCTCTCGGCCGAGGTCGAGGCGGTCGCGGTCGGCATGCGCGAGCTCGGCATCGCGGAGCGCACGCGCACCGTGTTCATGGCGCCGCCGAGCTACGCCGGGTGCGTCGCGGGCCTCGCGCTCACGCGGGTGGGCGCGACCACCGTGTGGATCGATCCCTCGGTCGGCTACCGCAACGTGGCCGAGCGGCTACGCCGGCTCGACATCGAGGCGTTCGTCGGGATTCCCCTCGCGCACCTCGCGCGCGCGTGCTTCGGTTGGGGACCGCGCCTGCTCGCCAAGACGGTCGTGGTCGGTGGCCGGATCCCGGGGCTGACCTCGCTCGAAGCGCTGCGCCGGCGCGCGCCCGACCAGCCTGGCGCACCCGCGGTCGCGCCCGGGGATGCCGCCGCGATCATGTACACGACCGGCAGCACCGGCCCCGCCAAGCCGACGCTGTACGAGCACCGCAACATGTGCGGGATCTTCCGGATCGCGCATCGCACCTGGCGGTTCGAGCCCGGCACGGTCCCGGTCGACATGCCGGTGTTCCCGGCGTTCTTCTCGATCGGGCTCAGCGCGGGCGGCACGATCGTGATCCCTCCGATCGACTACGTGCGGCAAGGACCGGCGGACGTCGACCCGCGCGCGCTCGTCGAGGTGATCCGCGACTGCTCGGTCCAGACGCTGTTCGCGTCCCCGGTGATCCTCGAGAACCTCGCGCGGCTCGGCCGCGACGAGGGCGTCACGGCACCGTCGCTGCGCACCGTGATCGGGGGCGGCGCGCCGATGTACGGCGACGTGATCGGCCCGTTGCGCGCGATGATCGGCGGCGAGGTCCACGCGGACTACGGCGCGACCGAGGCGCTGCCGGCGACCGAGATGACGGGCGCGGAGGCGATGGCGGAGACCTACGCGGCGACCGCGCGGGGTGCGGGGTTATGCGTCGGCCATCCGTTCGAAGGCGTCGCGGTCAAGGTCATCGCGTTCACCGACGGGCCGATCGCGACGCTCGCCGACGCGCGCGTCTTGCCCGAGACCGAGATCGGCGAGCTCGTCGTGCGCGGGCCACACGTCAGCCCGGCGTACGCCGGCGATCTCGAGAACACGCGCAAGCACAAGATCCGCGATGCCGACGGCGGCGTCTGGCACCGCCTCGGCGACGCCGGCTACCTCGACGAGCACGGCCGCGTGTGGTGTTGCGGCCGCGCCGGGCATCGCGTGGTGACGGCGAGCGGCGTGCTGTTCCCGCTGATGTGCGAACCGATCTTCGATGCGCACCCGCGGGTGCGGCGGAGCGGGCTCGTCGGCGTCGGGACGCTGCCGGTGATCTGCGTCGAGCTCGTCGGCCGCGGCGGCGACCTCGACGCGCTGCGCGCGCAGCTCCTCGAGCTCGCGGGCGCGCACGCGGTGACGCGCCCGATCCGCCACGTGCTGTTCCGCAAGCACCTGCCGGTCGACCCGCGCCATAACTCGAAGATCGAGCGGCCGGCGCTCGCGCGCTGGGCGGCGACCGAGCTGCGCCGCGAGCAGCGCTGGCGGCCGCTACGCCAGGTCGTGGCGATGGTGTGAGCCCGACCCGCGGTCGTGGATCCCCGCGCACGGGTCACGGCTCCGAGCTGGCCGTGATCGTGCGACGCGGTAAGGTCCCGGGGTGAGCGAGACCCTCCTGGATGTCGTCATCATCGGCGGCGGTACGGCGGGGCTCGCCGCGCTGCGCGACGTGAAGAAGCACACCGAGCACTTCGTCATCATCGATGATGGCAAGTGGAGCACGACCTGTGCACGCGTCGGCTGCATGCCGTCGAAGGCGTTGATCGAGGCGGCCAATGCGTATCACCGGCGCCACACCCTCGACACGTTCGGCGTGCGGGGTGGCGAGGCGCTACGGATCGATGTGCCCGCCGTCCTCGCGCGCGTGCGCGCCCTGCGCGACGGCTTCGTCGCCGGGGTTCGCCAGGCCATCGAAGGGCTGGGTGATCGCGCGATCGATGGTCGTGCGACGATCGTCGCCCTCGATCGCGTAGAGGTGAACGGTCGTCGACTCCAGACCAGGCAGATCATCGTCGCGACCGGCTCGCAGCCGATCGTTCCGGCGCCGTGGCGCGCGCTGGGAGATCGGCTGCTGACCAGCGACTCGCTGTTCGAGCAGCCCGATCTACCAGCGCGGATCGCGGTCATCGGGATGGGAGCGATCGGCGCCGAGATGGCCCAGGCCCTGTCGCGACTGGGCATCGAAGTGACCGGCTTCGACGCGACGGAGCGGCTCGCCGGCTTGAGTGACCCGATCGTGAACGATGCGCTGCTCGCCGCGTTGCGCAGCGAGTTCCGGGTCCACCTCGGTGCCCCAGCGACGGCTGCACTTCACGACGACGGATCGGTACGAGTGAGCAACGGCCGCGAGGAGGTACGGGTCGACGCGGTGCTGGTGGCGCTGGGGCGGCGCCCGGACCTCGCGTCGCTCGGGTTCGGCGTCCTCGGCGTGGAGCTCGGCGCCCGCGGCGTCCCGAAGGTCGATCCGACGACGATGCGGGTCGGTCGTCTGCCGGTGTTCCTCGTCGGCGACGCGAACGCCGAGGTTCCCTTGCTCCACGAGGCGGCCGACGAAGGCCATATCGCCGCGCTCGTGGCGACCGACGCGGGCGCCGGCCCGTTCCAGCGCCGCGTGCCGATCTCGATCGTGTTCTGCGATCCCGACGTGGCGGTCGTGGGCAAACGGTTCTCGCAGCTCGAGACCAGCGGCACGATCACCGGTGAGTACCACTTCGAGCATCAGGGGAGAGCCCGCATGGCCCAGCGCAACCGCGGCGCCCTGCGGATCTACGCGGCGCGTGACTCGGGCCTGCTGCTCGGTGCCGAGCTGTGTGCGCCGTCGGGCGAGCACCTCGCACACCTGCTCGCGCTGGCGATCGAGCGCGAGCTCACGGTCCACGATCTGTTGCGCATGCCCTTCTATCATCCCGTGATCGAAGAGGGCGTGCGTAGCGCCCTGCGCGAGCTCTCGTCTCGGTTGCCGCCGTGCGCCAAGTCGGACCTCGCCGCGTGCGAGCCGATCGGCGTCGACGCGCTCGAGTGAACGGGTCGAGTCGAGTCGCGGCCGGCACCGTGAGAAGCCCCCCTGGATGCGCCTCGCCTCGAACGCGACGGATCGCCGTGTCACGATGGTGCGGTGGCGAACACGTGGGTCCTCGCGGTGGTCCAGACGTTGCTGTTCGGCCACGCGCACGCATCGGATTGCGCGAGCCAAGTCGATCCAGTCCGGTGCTCGATCAGCTCGCGATTCGCGCAGGATGCCAGAGCGCAGGCGCTCGCGACCGACCTCTACGCGAAGACCGGAGACATCGCGACGGTCGGCCTCGACGAGGTCATGGACGGCGGCTTCCGCGGCAAGATCCACCTCGTTCCGGAACTGCCGGTCGGCAAGTACCGCAAGCACCTCGCGTGGGTCTCGATCGCGATGACGGCGATCGACGAGCTCTACGCGAAGCAATTCGTTACGGCCAAGCCGAACTATCGCTGGCGCGACCTGACGTTTCGCTTCGTGCGTTCGGTCGGCAAGCACACGCCGAGTGCCTACGCATGGATCGGCGCCGATGCGGCGTGGACGATCGAGTACAACGTCGAAGGTTCACTGCTGACCAGCGCGACCGGCGTGCGCGAGACGCTCGTGCACGAGCTGTTTCACGTCAACGACGAGTCGCACGAGGACTGGTCGCAACACGCGCTCGCGGGCGACTTCAAGGCGATCGTGAAAAAATGCGGCACGAAGGTCGGGTGTCTGGCGCCCTACGCACCGAACGACACGAAAGTTCGGGCGACCGGCAACTACTACGCGTTTCAACCGAACAACGGCAACGTCGTCCACGAGTACGCGGCAGAGCTCGCGGTTCGCTACTGGCGAGAGCAGTCCGAGATGCTCGCGAACGGCAAGCTCGCGGGCAAAGCATTCAAGTGCGGCCCCCCCGAGAACGCTCGTTCGTGGCGGGCGCTGGTCGACGAGTTCTTCGGTGGCGTCGACCGCGTCCCCGGCTGCTAAGTGCTCCGGGTCAGGGACCGACGTGAGGCGCCGAGCGGCGATGTCGCGAAGCGCGCGTTCGCGGCGATGATGGAGATCCACAAGATCGACGTCGCCACGATCGAGGCGGCGATGCGCGGCGAGACCGTGCCGGCCTGAACGAGTCAGCGCGTATCGGCGTGATCTGGATCGACCGCGTCGTGTGGGGTCGGGAGCGTCGGCAGCGTCGCGTGGGTCTTGGTCGACGTCGCGGGCTTGACGTGCTTTGCGGCAGGCTTCGGGGCCGCGGTCGGGGCGTGGGCATCCACGGGCGCGGCCGGGGCGACGGTCGGGGAGACGACGGTCGGGGCGACGGTCGCGGCCGGGGCCGGAGCGCCGGCGTGCGGGCGCACGAGCTCGTGGCCCGAGCCATCGCCGGCGCTGTCGAGGCGATCGAACGCGGAGGCGGGGACCTGCTCCTTGACGTCGATCGGGCGCTTGTCCTGCTCGACCCGCTGCTCGGGCTTGCGGTCTGCCGCGTGCGGATCGGCGAGCGTGATCGCGGCGGCCGCAGCGGCGACGCCACCGGCCATCGCGGCGTTGTTCGGATGCGGCACACCGCCGAGCGCCGGACCGCCACACCCGCTGACCGACGCGCCCAATGCGATCGACATCAACAGCGTGATGGTCCGCATGCTCCGATGCTACACCCGGTGTGTCATGCGAGCCATCTCGATCACGAAGCCGGGCGGACCCGATTCCCTCGTTGTCGTCGACAAACCACGGCCCGAGCCGAGCCGGGGCGAGGTCCGAGTCCGGATCCGCGCCACCGCGGTCAATCGCGCGGATCTGCTGCAGCGCACGGGGCACTACCCCGCGCCGGCCGATGCGCCGCCGGATATTCCGGGCCTCGAGATCGCGGGCGAGGTCGAGGCGCTCGGCGCCGGGACCGAGCTGTGGAAGCTCGGCGACCGCGTGTTCGGGCTGGTCGGCGGGGGCGGGTACGCCGAGGAGATCGTGACCCACGAGCGCGCGCTCGCGCGGATCCCCGACCGCCTGACGTTCGAGCAGGCCGCGGCGGTCCCCGAGGCGTTCATCACGGCGTACGACGCGATGCTGCAGGCAAAGCTCCGTCCGGGCGAGACGCTGCTGGTCTCGGCGTGCGGCAGCGGCGTCGGCACCGCCGCGATCCAGCTCGCGCACGCGCTGGGCGCGACCACCGTCGGCACGGCACGCACCGCGGACAAGGTCGAGCGCTGCAAGGCGCTGGGGCTCGATCACGGCCTCGTCGTGAAGGACGCCACGTTCGCGAAGCTCGTGCCGCCGCCACACGTGATCATCGAGCTGGTCGGCGGCGGCTATCTCGCGGAGGACCTGCGCTGCATCCAGCGCCGCGGTCGGATCGTGCTGGTCGGGCTGCTCGGCGGCGCGAAGGCCGAGCTCGAGCTCGGCGTCATGTTGCACAAGCGGATCCAGCTCACCGGCACCGTGATGCGCGCGCGTCCGCTCGAAGAGAAGATCGCGACGATGCGCACGTTCGAGCGCGAGGTCGTGCCGCTGCTCGTGCGCGGGCTGGTCGCGCCGGTGATCGATCGGACGTTCCCGCTCGCCGAGGCCGCGGCGGCGCACGAGCACATGGCCGGGAATGCAGGGTTCGGCAAGATCGTACTGACCTGCTGACAGCGCGGGCGTATAACGAGGCATGCATCCGGCCAGTGCTCGCCTGATCGAGACGATTCGCGCGTCGATCATCGGCGACGACCACGCGCTCGAAGGCCCGTACGGCGCGCGCCGCGTGACCTACGCCGACTACACCGCCTCGGGCCGCTCGCTCACGTTCATCGAGGACTTCATCCGCGCCGAGGTGATGCCGCTCTACGCGAACACCCACACCGAGACCAGCGGGACCGGTCGCCAGACCACGAGCTTCCGCGACGACGCGCGCGAGATCATCCACCGCACGGTCGGCGGCGGCCCGGACGACCTCGTGATCTTCTGCGGCTCGGGCGCGACCGGCGCGATCAACAAGCTGATCGAAGTGATGAACATCCGGCTCCCCGCGGATCTCGAGGCGCGGTTCCAGCTCGAGAGCCAGATCCCCGCCGACCAGCGCCCGGTGGTGTTCATCGGCCCGTTCGAGCATCACTCGAACGAGTTGCCGTGGCGCGAATCGATCGCAGATGTCGTCGTGATCCACGAGGATGTCGATGGTCACGTCGACCAAGCCCACCTCGCCGAGGAGCTCCGTCGCTACACCGCGCGCCCGCTCAAGATCGGTAGCTTCTCGGCCGCATCGAACGTCACCGGCATCGCGAGCGACACGAATCAGATCGCGAAGCTACTTCACGCGCACGGCGCACTCTCGTTCTGGGACTACGCAGCCGCAGGTCCGTACGTGCAGATCG
>JBDTEH010000181.1:0-24422 GCA_039922635.1 Kofleriaceae bacterium
CAAGCCGAAGTACGGCACGGTGGTGGTCGACGCGGACGTGCCCGATGCCGAGGTCTACATCGACGGCAACAAGCACCCCGACAACACCCCGGCGGTGATCCAGAACGTGATCGAAGGTCTCCACGTCATCGAGGTTCGCAAGCAGCCGGCGTTGCCGTGGAAGCAGACAGTGCAAGTCACGGCGGGTCAGCAGACCAAGGTCCGCGCCGAGCTCCAGGCCACGCTCAATGGTGGAGTCGGCGTCGTGCGCGTGCTCAGCGATGCGCAGGGTGCGCGCGCGTTCATCGATAGCACCGACATGGGCCCGGTCCCCGTCGATATCAAGGACGTCAAGACCGGCGAGCACATCGTGCAGGTCAAGGCCCCGGGCATGCAGACCGGCGAGAAGAAGGTCACCGTCGCTGCGGGCAGCTCGCAGATCGTGAAGTTCGATCTCAACAACGAGACCGCGGGTGACAGCGGCGTGCTGAAGATCGTCTCGATGGTTCCCGAAGCGCAGGTCTTCATCGATGGCGCCGCGGTCGGTAAGGTGCCCCAGGAGAAGCACGTGTCGGCGGGCGAACACCCCGTCGTCGTACGGCTCGAGGGCTTCAAGCAGTTCGAGCAGAAGGTTCGCGTCGAGGCCGGCCAGACCGTGACCGTGCAAGCGACGCTCAAGCCGGTGGGGCGGCTGCGCGTGCTCGCGACGCCGTCGCCGTCGGACGTGATCATCAACGGCATCCCGGTCGGCAAGACGCCGCTCGACACCGAGGTCGAGACCGGCGAGACCGTCGTGCGGATCGAGAACCCCGGCTACCAGCCGTTCGAGCAGACGCTGCAGATCGAAGGTGGCAAGACCCAGACCTTGTCGCGCGAGCTGATGATCGCGGGGCCGAGCGAGGCGGAGCTCACCGCCGAACAGCGTGGACTATCGTCGTTCGGCGCGCGCACGCTGCCGCGCGGGCGCTCGACGGTGGACTTCTCGATCGGCTATCCGTACTACCTCGACGGCCGCGTCAACGTCGGCGCGGGCCGGATCGCGCACAAGTTCGGCTTCGACGCCGGCGTCGAGGTCCGTACGCTCCTGGCCCGCACCGAGATCGGGATCGGCGGCCGCGCGATGCTCGCCGATAACGAGCCGTTCTCGTTCGGCGCGTTCACGAATCTGTACTGGGGATCCAAGCTGCTCGACAACTCGGCGCGTAACGGCCTGACCTGGGACGCCGGCATCCTCGCATCGCTGACCGCGCTCTCACATGTCACGATCACGGGCAGGCTGTACCTCGACGTGTGGAGCGACCGGCACTGTCCCGACAAGAAGACCGTCGGCATGACGAGCCCGAGCGACGTGTTCGACGGCGACGCGATCGGCGTCTGCAAGTACTTCTACGCGAACGCGGGCAACCCCACGAACCCCGAGATCATGCGGATCACGAAGCTCACCGGCTGGACGAACCCGGATGACGTGTTCGGCCGCGAGAACGGGGTGCGTCTCGTGGCGAGCATCATCGCGGAGCTCGCGATCTATCAGAATTGGAACGCGTTCGGCGTCCTCGAGGGCGCCCCGTTCCAGGGCGAGCGTGCCTTCTTCACGAACGAGTTCGCGCACTCCATGTTCGATACCGACTTGAACCTCTACGTGAAGCTCGGGCTCAGCTACAAGTTCTAGGCTCGTCACATCCTCGGGGCGAATGCGATCGCGGAGTACGCGATCGCGGTGGTCTTGGCGGGGTTGTGGTACGCGTGGCGCTGGTCGCCGCGGAAGATCACGACGTCGCCTTCACGTAGCGTGTAGCGCTCGCCCGCGACCGCGAGCTCGACCGACCCTTGCTCGCACGCGAGGTACTCGCGGGTCCCGGGCGTGTGTGGCACACCGGCCATGCGTGCGCCCGGCGGCAGGGTCATGCGCTCGAGGTCGAGGTTGGGCAGTGGCTCGGGTAGCAGCTTGCGGATCGCGACCTGACCGCGCTGCCGGGTCGGGAGCTCGTCGGCGCGGAGAAATCGCGCGGGCTGGCGCGGGGCGGCGAGTAGCTCGTCGAGCCGGACCTCGAGCGCCGCCGCGACCTTGACGAGGACCGCGAGCGTCGGGTTCGCGTCTCCCGACTCGAGGTTCGTCCAGGTCGCTCGCGGGATCCCGGCGATCTTCGCGATCTGTTGCTGCGACAGGCCGCGGGTCTCGCGGATCGCCTTGACGTTGTCGGCGAGGTGGTCGGTCGGGCTGGTTGGCATCCAGGCAATACATTAGCAGGCCGGATTACACGTTGGCGGCCAGAAGACCTCCAGATCGGGTCCGGTCACGAACGGGGACGTACTACAGTCTCACAAGTTCGATCTCGTAACTCTCGAAGATCGCTCGATGGATTTTGGGGACGTACTACAGTTTCACAAGTTCGAGTGCGGCCGACCGTTCGGTCGCTGCGGCCGCGGACACGAGCGGACGGATGTGGGGGACGTACGTTTCACGAGTTCGACTGCGCCATACGTTCGGTCGCCGCGGCCTCGGACCCGAGCGACAACGAGGCTACTTGTGAAACTGTAGTACGTCCCCGTTTTGGCGTGAGTGATGTTGCGGGCTTAGCGGATCGAACTTGTGAAACTGTAGTACGTCCCCGGTCTAGCGCTCTGCGAGGCGCTGCAGCAGCACGATCTGTCCGAGTGCGGTGGACACCGCGGATTCGGTGCGAAGGATCGGCGCACCGAGCGAGCACGGCGTGAAGCCGCGCTCGACGAAGGTGTCGAGCTCGCGCTGGATCCAGCCGCCCTCGGGCCCGATCGCGAGCACGAGCGGGCCGTGACGGATCACGGTCTCGATCGGCTTTGCATCGGGATGCGCGATCAACAAGCGGCCGGCCGCGGGCGGCCGCGGGAGATCGTCGTCGTTGTCGTCGTCGTCGTCGTCACGCGGTTGCGGCGCGGGCCAGCGCGCGTCGAGGAGCTCCATCAACCGCTCGTGGAGCTGGATCTCGGGCAGGTGGGTCGTCGCGCCCTGCTCCGCGCCGATCCGTGCCGCGTGTGCGAGCGCGGCCGCGGCAAGCTTCGGCGATCTCAGGTAGCTCTTGTCGACGCGCCAGGCGTTCGTCAGCCCGATCCGGCGCACCGCGAACGCGGCGCACGTCTCGATCACGCGCGCGAGCGCCTTCGGGCGTGGCACCGCGAGCACGAGCTCGAGGTCGAGCTGCGGCGCGGGGCCGGTGGCGCGGGTGAAGCGCAACGTGATGCCAGCGGCCTCGTCGGCGAGCACCACGCCCGTGCCGATCGCTCCGCCCACGATGCCCATCTTCACGGTCACTCCCGGTGCGATCCCGAGGACGTCGCGCAGATGCGCGGCGCGGCGGTCCGCGATCACGCAGAGGTCGCTGGCAAGCTCGCTGGGCTCGACGAGCAGGAGGTTCACGCGAGCATCGTATCGCGGTAGGTTGTGGGTATGGCGTTCTTCCAGGACCCACCTCGACTCGGCAACCAATTCGACGACGACGCGCAGCTCGCGTCGTGGATCGCGCGGTTCCTCCCAGAGGCGGCGGGCGAGCTCCGGATGCTCGGCGATCTCACCGTCGAGATGTACGGCAAGCAGCTGCTCGATCGCGAGAACGATCCGAAGCTGATCCAGTGGGACGCGTGGGGAAACCGGATCGATCGGATCGAGGTGTCACCGCTGTGGCAGGAGGCCCAGGTGCTCGCCGCCAAGCACGGCATGGTCGCGGCCGGATACGAGCCGCGCTACGGCGTGCACTCGCGCACCCACCAGTTCTCGATCATCCACGTGCTCGGACCGTCGCTCGACGTGTACTCGTGCCCGCTCGCGATGACCGACGGCGCCGTGCGCACGCTGCTCGCGAGTGGCAATCAGGCGCTGATCGATCGCTACGTGCCGCTGTTGCTGACCCGGGATCCCGCGGTGATGTGGACCAGCGGGCAATGGATGACCGAGCGCACCGGCGGCTCGGACGTCTCGACCAGCGAGACCGTCGCGAAGCAGGTCGACGGCCAATGGCAGCTGTTTGGCACGAAGTGGTTCACCTCGGCGACGACGGCGCAGATGGCGCTCACGCTCGCGCGCCCCGAGGGCAACCCCGAGGGCAGTCGCGGGCTCGCGCTGTTCCTCGTCGAGCTGCGCGACGCGAACGGGCGCCTCAGGAACATCCAGGTCAACCGGCTCAAGGACAAGCTCGGCACGCGCAAGGTCCCGACCGCGGAGCTCACGCTCGACGGTACGCCCGCGGTCATGGTCGGCGCCGCGAACGACGGCGTTCGTCAGATCACGCCGATGCTGTCGGTGACGCGGACCTGGAATGCGGTGAGCGCCGTGTCGGCGATGCGTCGTGGCCTCGCGCTCGCGAAGGACTTCGCGCGCCGGCGCAGCGCGTTCGGTGCGTTGCTGGTCGACAAGCCGCTGCACGCCGACACGCTGGCCTCGCTCGAGGCCGAGTACGCCGGCGCGTTCTGCCTGGCGTTCCGCTCCGCGGCGCTGCTCGGTGTGGTGGAGCACGGTCGGCCCGGCGAGAGCGAGCACGAGGAGCGGTTGTCGCGCGTGCTGGTGCCGATCGCGAAGTTGACGACCGGCAAGCAGGCCGTCGCCGTGACGTCCGAGGCGGTCGAGGCGTGCGGTGGCGCCGGCTACATCGAGGACACCGGGCTGCCCCGCATCCTCGCCGACGCGCAGGTGCTCCCGATCTGGGAGGGCACGACCAACGTGCTGTCGCTCGATACGCTGCGCGCGCTCCGCAAGGGTGGCGCACTCGAAGCGGTCCGCACCGAGATCGAGGCGTGCGCCGCCGCCGCGAAGGACGCCGGGCTCGCGAAGCCGATCGCCATCGCTCGTGCCGCGTACGATCACGCGGCGGCGTGGCTGACCGAGGCGGCGGCCACGCCCGATCGACTCGAGGCAGGAGGCCGCCGCTTCGCGCTCACGCTCGGCCGCTCGCTCGAGCTCGCGCTGCTGGCGCAGCACGCACAGTGGTGCATCGACCACGGTCACGGTGGACGGGCCGCCGCGGCGGCGCGCCGGTTCGCCGCGAATGGAGTCGACCTCGTCGCGGACATGCCGCTCGACGACACCAAGCTGCTCGCATAGTGCGACCGCCGAAACGACCGAGGGACCCGCGTGGGTCCCTCGTTGTTTGCTGCTCTAGTAGCCGCCGCCGGGAGGCGGGGCCGGCGGTGCGCCGGGGTCGCCACCTGCGGGCGGAGGCGGCGGGCCGCCAGCCGCGGGACCCGCGGGGGGCGGTGGCCCACCGGCGCCGTTGCACTGGTAGTGCACGCGCCACGCCGTCGCCGTACGCGTGCTGGTCTGACCCTGCGTCGTCGAATCGTTGGTCGACGTCCGGCCACTGCGCGAGGTGTGATCCTGACCGCTGGTGTCCTCGCGGGAGTAGGTGTCGGTACCGACCGCTTCTTCACCCTCTTGCACGATGGTGAAGTTGTTCGGGCCGCAGTGCGAAGCCATCTCCTGGTTCGCTTGCTCCATCGCCTTGCCGCGGTCGCCCGACAGCTCGATGACACCACCCGATTGCGTGCGCTGAATGACGCGCGCGCTGCCACACGCGGCGAGGATCACGATCAAACCTAACGAGACGTTGCGAAGCATGGGATTCCTTTTTCCAGTGACGGCCGGAATTGCAGACCGGCGCAACGCTAAACCATTCCGCCCGGTGGGGGCAACTGCCCCGCGCCTGTGAAAGACTAGAGATCATGGAGGTGGAGTCGCGGATCGAATCCGTGGTGGTTTATGCGCGCGGGGCGCGCGTTCGGCGGGTTGCGACCGTGGCAATGCCTGTGCCGTCACGGCTCCGGTTCGCGGGATTGCCGGCCGGCGTGACCGCCGACACCGTACGCAGCGAGGTCGACGGGCCGGCCGTCGCGCTCGCGGTACGCGTCGCCCACGATGTCGTCGCGGAGGTCGATCGCGAACAGCCCCCGCAGCTGCGTGCGGCGCGCCGGCACGTGATGCTCGCCGAGGCCGAGACCGAGCGGCTGGGCCTCGCGCTCGATCAGCTCGCGGCGGCGCCGCTGGTGGTCGACGATCCGAGCGAGCTTCCGCCTGCACCGTGGTCCGTGGTGGTCGCGGCGCGCCGGCAGTTGATCGCGCAACGTGCCGAGCGCGAGGTCATGCTGCGCGAGCAGCTCAGCGCCGCACGGTGCGAGCTCGACGAGGCCCAGCGCGCGTACGACATCGCCCTCGAACACGACGCACGTTCCGGATCTGCACGCGGTGCCAAGCTGCACGAGGCGCGCACGGTGATCGAGCTCGAGCTTGCCGCCACCCCCCCACCAGCCTCCGGCGAGGTCGGACGCGCGGAGGGCAGCGTGGCATTACCGGCCGGCGGCGCCGCGGTCACGATCTACATCGACTACGAGGTTCGCGCGGCACGCTGGGCACCGAGCTATGTCGCGCGCCTCGACGGGGATGCCGTGCGGCTCGAGCTTCGCGCGATCGTCGCGCAAGCCTCCGGCGAGGACTGGCGCGGCGTCGCGCTGCGGCTGTCGACGGCCGAGCCCGCGCGGTTCGCGGAGCTGCCGGAGCTCCCCGCGCACAAGATCGGGCGCCGCCAGCGAGAACCGTTGAAGCGAGGCTTCCGCCCGGCACCGACCGGCGCCGAGGAGCTCTATCGCGACTACGACGCGGCGTTCCCGCGCGGGAACGTCGAGCGCGCCGAAGCGGGCCGAGCGCCGACCGCTCCGGAGCTCGAGCTCGATGGCGTCGCGAAGGATCAAGTGTGGGACGAGGAATCGTCGAACGCGCTGCAGGCCAAGGCGAGCTTCAAGACGCCGACGCCGCCTCCGGGCATGATGGGCGCGCGGAAGTCACGGTCGCTCGGTGGTGGTGGCGTCGCGAGCGCGATCGGCGGCATGGTCGCCGCACCGGCGGGGCTCGTCGCAGGGGCCGCGAGGGGACTCGCACGCCACGACGCGGGTGAGATGAGCAAGCGCAAGCAAGCCGCCGCGCCGCCGCAGCTCGAGCTCGGCGCCGGTGCGCCCGTGCGGCTCGACTACGGCGTGTTCGTGATGGCGGCGGCGACGCAGCACGAGCGCGGGCGCCTCGTGCCCGCACCTCACCCCGCCGGGCGCGCGACCTCGACGCCGTTCGAGCAGCTCGCGTTACCGCCAGGCCACGTGGACGCCTGGGATCACGCGTACGACTACGCGTTCGCGACCGAGGGAAGCGTCGACCTCGACTCCGATGCCGCGTGGCACTCGGTCGCGTTGACCGCGAAGGCCGGCACGGCGAAGCTGCGCCACGTCGCGGTGCCGCGCGAGCAGGCCGACGTGTTTCGCGTCGCCACGATCTCGAATCCGTTCGACGGTCCGTTGCTCCCCGGACCGATCGACGTCTACGACCGCGGCCAGTTCCTGATCACGAGCGGCGTCGAGTTCACGCCTCCCGGCGGTTCGGTCGAGCTCGGCCTCGGCGTCGACCCTCAGGTCAAGCTCGCGCGCAACGCCTCCTATCACGAGGAAGCGACCGGCATGTTGCGCGGCGGGTTGCGGCTCGTGCACGCGATCGCGATCGACGTCGAGAACCTCGGCGCGCGTGCGATCGAGGTCGAGGTCCGCGAGCGCGTACCCGTCGCCGATGCCAACGACGACGACATCGAGGTCGTCCTCGGTAAGATCGATCCGGCGTGGGAGCGCTGGACTCCCGACCCCTCCGCGCCGAAGGACGAGCGCCTGCGCGGTGGGTTCCGCTGGGTGCTCGCGCTCCGGCCCGCGCACAAGCAGACGCTACGCGCGACCTACGAGATCAAGATCGCTGGCAAGCACGAGCTGGTCGGCGGTAACCGGAGGGAACCGTGAACCACGAAGCCGACTGCTCGCGTCGAGTCGCGCGGAGCGAGATCACGTTCACGCCCGATGCGCGCGTGGTGAGGCGCGAGCGCCCGCCGGCGATCGACCCCTGCGACGCTACCGGCCGGCTCACCCTGGGCGGCGGTGAAGCCGAGACCCTGCGAGCAACGCGAGCACCGGCTCGAAGCTCGGGCGCGCACGTGGCCGCCGGCCGATGCCGACTTCGGACGGGAGTCGCGTCGTGAGTGCGCCGGTCGTCGCGGTCACCGTGCTCGAAGATCGCGCCGCGATCACGCGGCGCGGCAGCTTCGCGCTCGCCGGTGGCCAGCAACGTCTCGTGATCGAGGGCGTGTCACCGACCCTGGTCGACAAGACGCTGACCGCGACGTGCGCGAGCGCGCGTGTGCTCGACGTGCGGTGCGAACGCTTTGTCGCGCCGTGGCGCGAGGGTGCCGCAGCCTCGCCAGCGGCGACGCTGCGCGCCGAGCGCACCGCACTCGCCGCGCACCGCGACCTCGCACTTGCCCGCACCCGCGCCGCGCGGAGCGAAGCCGCGGCCATCGCCCAGCTCGCCACGGCGGCGCTCGCCGAGCTCGCCGTCGCCGCGACTCGAGGCGCCACGACGCCGGACGCGTTGCACGAGCTCGCCGGGCTCGACACCGCCGCCGCCGCGGCGCGCGCGAAGGCGGTCGAGTCCGAGCTCGCAGTCGAGGATCTCGTCGCCGAGCTCGGCCGGCTCGATGATTGCCTCGCGCGTGCCGCGGCGGAAGCCGGCGAACACGCGGCACGCCTCGTGATCGACGTGATCTCCGAGCATGCAACCGAGGCAGCCGTCACCGCGACGTACGTCGTGCCGGGCGCGGCGTGGCGGCCGTACCATCGCGCTCGACTCGTCCGCGAGGCGGAGCGGCTCGAGTGGCAGACCACCGCGTGCGTGTGGCAGGCCACCGGCGAAGACTGGAACGACATCGAGCTGACGTGCTCGCTCGAACGGCCGTCGCTCGGCATCGAGCCTCCCCAGCTGATCGACGACGAGCTCCACGCGCGCAGGAAGCTCGACACGGTCGTCGTCGAGGTACGCGACCATGAGTACGAGACCACCGGCGAAGGCAGCGGCGCGGCCGAGGTTCCGGGGATCGACGACGGCGGCCTCGGGTTGCGGCTCGTCGCACTGCGCGTGACCGTGCGCGCGGATGGCACGCCGCATCGCGTGCCGGTCGGCGACTTCACGACGCCGGTCCAGCTGTCCTACGTCGCGGTGCCGCTGCGCTCGCCGTGGGTTCACCTGCGCGTGCGCGCGATCAACGCCAGCGCGAAGCCGCTGCTCGCGGGACCGGTCGACCTGATCATGGCCTCGGGATACGTCGGTCGCGCGGAGCTTGGCTTCGTCGCGCCGGGCGAGAAGCTGTATCTCGGCTTCGGTCCCGACGCGGAGCTACGCCTGCATCGCACACAGGCTAGCGATCGCGACGATGCAGGCCTGCTCGGTGGCTGGAACGTGCAGACCGTGCGCATCGCGGTGCGCTTGTCGAACCTCGGCACCGAACGTCGCGAGGTCGTGGTCACCGAGCGCATCCCGATCTCCGAGGTCGAGCAGGTCGAGGTCCACGCCTCGGCGCCCGAGGCGTACCTGCTCGAGGACGCCCACGGCGAAGACATCACCCAGGTCACCGCGCGCGCCCTCGACGACCGTGGCCTGGTCACCTGGTCGGTCGAGCTGCCGCCGCACGGCCGGCGCGCCGTCACGCTCGAGTACAAGATCAAGAGCCAGCGCGGCGTGACCGGCGTGTAACCGGTTCGGGCCGGTCGGCGGTCGGGGTATAAGCAGCGCGTGCAGCCCGAGATGTTCGCGAACCGGGTGACGAAGAACGCGCGGCACCTCGCCAAGTGGGCCAAGCGCGACGGCGTGACGTGCTGGCGCGTCTACGATCGCGATATCCCCGAGCTGCCGGTCACGCTTGATTGGTACGAGGGCGCGCTCGTGCTCAACGATTACCGCATCGATCCGACCGATCCGGTGTGGCTCGACGAGCTCGCGGCCGCGGCCCGCGCCGCGCTCGACGCGAAGGAGGTGTTCGTCAAGCGCCGCGAGCGCCTCACCGATCGCCGCGAGGGTCATCAATACGAGCGGCTCGACACGTCGAATGCGTTTCGGATCGTCCACGAGGCCGGCCTCGATTTTCGCGTCAACCTGGGCGACTACGTCGACACCGGCTTGTTCCTCGACCACCGGATCACGCGCGCGCGGGTCGCCGCCGAGCCCGGGGCCAAGACGCTGCTCAACTTGTTCGCGTACACCGGCGCGTTCAGCGTCCACGCCGCCGCGCGCGGCCTGCACACGACGAGCGTCGACCTGTCGAACACGTACACCGAGTGGGCGCGGATCAACCTCGATCTCAACCAGCTCGAGGGCGAGATCCTCGCGACCGACGTTCGCGAGTTCCTCGTCGCCGCGCGCCGCGATCGCCGGCGCTGGGACGTCGCGATCGTCGACCCGCCGACGTTCTCGAACTCCAAGCGCATGGACTACACGTTCGACATCCAGCGCGACCACGCCGCGCTCCTCGCCGACGTCGCCGCCGTGGCCGATGTCGTGTGGTTCTCGACCAACCGCAAGCGCTTCCGGCTCGAGTACGACCGCGGCCAGATCCGCGACGAGACCCGCGTCACCACGCCGCCCGACTTCCGCGGCACGCCCCACCGCGCGTGGCGCATCACCCCCTGAGGGGACGTACTACAGTTTCACAAGTTCGCTCGCGTAACTCCGCGAGAACACGTTCCTCGGCGCGGGGACGTACTACAGTTTCACAAGTTCGGACAAAACGAGTCCGCGATGTTCGTCGTGGGGCGGCGTGTTTGCGAATGTTGGACGGCGCCGCCGGAGGACACCGCGCGGTCTCGCATTTGGGAAACGAAACGGAGACTACGCGCGTGACGAGCGGCGGCGGCGGCGGCGGCGGCGGCGGCGATGTCCGAACTTGTGAAACTGTAGTACGTCCCCTTTCGGGGGCTCCTGATTCCGCGGAGTTGCGCGGGCGAACTTGTGAAACTGTAGTACGTCCCCTTAGAGGGCGGCGCGAACGGCGCGCAGCACGGTGGGCGCCGCGATCTCGATCCGGGGGCGGTGGGCGGCGAGGCCAGCGGCGATCGCGCGAAGGTCCGCGGCGTTCGGCGCGAGCAGCGGGCGATGCGCGAGCATGCGCTGCAGGCGCGCCGTGATCGACGAGGTCTCGGTGAGATCATCGGGCACGCCGTGATCGGTCATGCGCGCGTGGAGCTGCGCGAACCGGGCGGAGCCGTCGGGCTCGCGCCACACGACGAGGGTGGGATCGACGGTGAATGCGGACAGGAAGCTGGCGCGATATGTGGCGGTCGCGAGCAGCGTGGCGTCGAGCAGCAGCTCGGTGCCGATGTGGGCGACGGCGCGTCGGGGACCACGGGCACAGCCGAGCGCGTCGAGCCGAGCGTCGAGCTCGCGCATCAACGCGAGCACGGGCGCGGCCTGGTGGAACACCGAGTCGGTGCGGTGATGCAACGCGACGCCGGCGGCGATCGCGGGATCGGTTTGCTCGGCGAGCCGCGCGCCGCACATGGTGGCGAAGTCGGGCAGCATCGCACCGAGCGACAGGCCTGCGCGGGGCCCGCCGAGCGCTGGCCAGCTCGCGACGGCCGCGTGCCCGAAATAGTTCACACGGCTTGGTAGCATGGCGGGGTGCGTACGGTCGTCGGCGTCGATCTTGGAACGCAGAGCCTCAAGGCGGTCGTCTGCGACGAGCGGCTGCGCGTGATCGGCGATCATCAGGTCGCGCTCGCGACGACGCATCCGCGACCCGGCTGGGCCGAACAAGATCCACGCGCGTGGGAAGCGGCGCTCGGGCCCGCGATCGGGCACGCGCTCGCACGCGCGGGCGTTCGGCCGAGTGACGTGATCGCGCTCGCGCTCGCCGGGCAACTCGATGGCTGCGTCGCGGTGGACGCGGATGGCGCGCCGCTCCACGCCGCGTTGATCTGGCAGGACAAGCGCGCGATCGCGTACCTGCCGGGCGCGCCCCCGGGAGATCCAGCACGTGGCGCCGCGGTATCGATCGATCCGGCGCGCCTGTTCGCGATCACCGGTCAGATCGCGGATCCGAGCCACCTCGCCGCGAAGGCGCGCTGGCTCCGCGCGGCCGGCATCGCCGCGGCGTGCTGGCACCAACCGACGAGCTACCTGGTCGAGCAATTGACCGGGACGCGCGTGCTCGATCGCGCGCACGCCTCGACGACGATGCTCTACGACCTCGCGGCCGGCACCTGGTCGCCAGAGTTGCTCGCCGCCTTCGATCTCGATCGTGCGACGCTGCCGGCGATCGCGGAGGCGTTCGCGATCTCCGGCCCGCTCGATGCGCGCGGCGCCGCACTCACCGGCCTGCCGGTGGGCCTGCCGGTCGCGGTCGGCACCGGCGATGACTTCGCGACGCCGCTCGGCGCCGGGGTCGCGACGCCAGGCTACGCGATCTGCACGATCGGCACCGCGGAGGTCGTCGGCGCGCTCGCCGATCGGCCGGTGTTCGACCGTTTCGAGCCCGCCGGGACTGGCGGTCTCGTCGACCACGCCGAGCCGATGGTCGAGACCCATGCATATCCGACCGGCGCCTACTTCGTGGAGAACCCGGGCTGGCTGTCCGGCGGCGCCGTGCGCTGGGCCACGCGCTTGCTCGGCCTCGCGAGTGACGCCGAGCTCGATCAGCTCGCCGCGTCCGCACCACCCGGGGCCGGTGGCGTGACGTTCATCCCCGCGCTCGCCGGCGCGATGACGCCGGTGTGGCGCGCGAACGCTCGCGGCACGTTGCACGGCCTCGCGGCGGCGCACGATCGCGCGGAGGTCGCGCGCGCGATCCTCGAGGGGCTCGCGTTCGCGGCGCGCGATGTCGTCGATCGGATCGCGGCGCTCGGACTGCCCGCGGACGAGGTCCTGGTGCTCGGCGGCGGCGGCGCCAGCGCGGTGTGGAATCAGATCCGCGCCGACGCGCTGAATCGCCCGCATCACGTCGCCGCGCGTACCGATACGTGCGCGGTCGGCGCCGCGATGCTCGCCGCGGTCGCCGCCGGCCTCGTCCCCGATCTCGCCACCGCGTGCGCGACCGCACCACCGCCACGCGCGACGTTCCGGCCGCGGGTGTCGCTCGACGCCGCCTACGAGCGCTACCGAGCGCTGGTCCGCCAGATCGCCCCGCTGTGGTGAGTCGCACGTGGAGGCCCGGAGTGAAGCCGGTCGCTTCGTCCCGTGGGGCACATCGGCTACAGTGCAAGCCATGAGGTACCTGCTGCTCCTGCTCGCGCTCGCGGGCTGCCCGCAGGATCCACCGCCGGCCTGCACGACGGTCGACACCACGTGTGCGCCCGGCTACCCGCCGACGTTTCACAATGTCTACACCAACACGATCAAGGTCTCGTGCGGTGTCGACGACAACAGCTGCCACAGCACGGCCGGCCACCAGGGCGGGTTGTCGTTGCAGGAAGGCGAGATGGCGGCGTACACCGCGCTGATGGCGGCCTCGGGGCTCGATCCTTCGCGCAAGCGCGTCGTCCCCGGCGATCCGGCGTGCAGCCTCCTCACCGTGCGGACCGAAGGGGTCGGCAAGGCCTACCAGATGCCGCAGGGCGATCCGTTGACCCCGGAGGCGCGCTGCGCGCTCGTCCAGTGGGTCGCGGCCGGAGCGATGATGGGAAGTGCGCAATGAAGTACGTCGTGATGCTCGCGATGCTCGCGGCGTGCAGCGGTGGCCCCGACAAGACCGTCGCGCAGCTCGAAGATCCGAGCACCTGCAAGGTGTGCCACCCGAAGCACTTCGAGCAATGGGCGAGCTCGATGCACGCGTACGCCTCTGAAGATCCGGTGTTCGTCGCGATGAACAAGCGCGGCCAGCGCGAGACCAACAACCAGCTCGGCACGTTCTGCGTGAAGTGCCACGCGCCGATGGCCGTGCAGCTCGGCTTGACCAAGGGCTACGACTACGACCCTGCCGCGCTCGACGCGACGACCAAGGGCATCACCTGCTACTTCTGCCACAACGTCGACAAGGTCACCGACGATCACAACAACGGCCTCGTGCTCGCGATGGATCAGACGATGCGCGGCGGTACCTCGGACCCCGCCGACACGCCCGCGCACGACAGCCTCGACGACACGAACCTGATGGCGTCGCTGACCAACCAGTCGACGATGTGCGGTTCGTGCCACGACATCGTCACCCCGACGTTCAACGTCCACATCGAGCGTTCGTTTCAGGAGTGGAAGGGGACGATCTTCACGCAGCCCGGCATCAACGGCGATACGTGCAGCCGGTGCCACATGAAGGTGTCGAGCGATCCGATCGCCGAGGGCCCGGGGCTCGCCGTCAAGCAGCGCCTGGATGGCTTCCACCTCCACACGTTCCCCGCGATCGATCAGGCGCTCACCCCGTTCCCCGGCATGGATGTCCAGACCGCCGGGATCCAGGACATCCTCGATCCCGCGATCGCGATCGTCGGTCCGCGCCCGGTCGCCGGCGGCACTCCGCCCGGTGGCATCTGCCTCGACCCGCCCGGCACGCTCAGCGTTCGCATCGACACGTTCAACGTCGGCCACAACTTCCCGAGCGGCGCTTCGCAGGACCGGCGCACGTGGCTCGAGGTGGTCGCGTACGACGCCTCGAACAACGTCGTGTTCTCGAGCGGCGGCGTCGGTGACGACCAGGATCCCGAGGAGCTCCACGATTCGCACATCGACTGCACCGATCCGACCAACTTCGCGTGCAGCGGGTTCTGGGATCGGATGACCAAGTCCGATGGCAGCGAGGCGCACTTCTTCTGGGATGTCGCGAACGAGACCAGCTTCTTCTTGAAGCCGCCGATCACGCTGGTGTCGAGCGATCCGGCCTTCGATCACTCGACGACGAACAAATGGGACGTCTCCGGCGTGTACGGCCAGATCGACCACATCACGGCGCGGATCCGCACGCGGCCGTTCCCGTACGCGGCACTCCGAGACCTGGTCGCGTCGGGCGATCTCGATCCGATGTTCGCGCAGTCGCTGAACACGGTCGAGGGCATGGGCGCGGTCAAGACCTGGGCCAAGGCGACCAAGGGTACCGGCGACGCCTCGCTGAACACGAACTGCAACTTCAACGGCGACTAGCCACGGCGACGCGACCGCGTCGCTACCTTAGTTGACGCAGAACGAGTAGACGGCGCGATCCGAGGCCGGCGACTTCACGGCGATCGTGGTCTCCCAGACGCCCGGCATCCACAGGTTGATCGGCCCCATCGTGTACTCGCCGGGGTTGCCGGTCGGCATCACGGTCGCGGCGATCGGCGATCCGTGCTGATGCGCGGGCATGAACGGCGTCGCGGACAAGGTCGCGCCGTCCATCGGGCTGCCGACCACGCCGCTCGCCATCGAGCTGACCTGGACGATCCACGTGTTGTTGCCGCGCACCACGGGCGCCGGATCGATCGACATCAGCTTGAAGTCGACGGTGCCGCCGACGCCGGCTTTGTCGAGTCCGACGGTGAACGTATCCACGCCGGTCACGGTCGAGCAATCGAGCGCCGCGTCAGCGCCGGTGTCGCCACCGCCGCCGCCGCAGGCAGCGAGGAACATCGAGATCGCGACAAAGCTCAGGCGCATGGGTCCACCTACGTCCTTACCTGCAGAAGGTTACCGGACCTACGAGCGCCGGTGCAGCCCGGATCGATCACCCGCGCTAACACCGCGAGACGCCAGGGCTACTCGCTCAGCAAGACCACGGTGTCTTTCGACACGCCGCACCCACTCGGGACGCCCGTATAGGCCACCCGGGCCAGCATCGCGGCCCGGCCGGGGATCGCGAGCACCTCGACCAGCCGAGCATCGGCGCGCAGGAACGCCGTGACGGTGGTCGCACCCGTGGCGCCTACACCGCTCACCGGTTCGACCCGCAACTGGAGCGCGAACTTGCGGATCGGCACGTCCTGGCCGACGACGCGCAAGGCTCGGCGCTGGACGACCCGGGTCGATAGCATCCACGCCTCCGTCGTGGTCCGCGCGCACGGATCGAGCAGCGTGGCGAGCTCGGCGAGCCGAGCGCGGAGCTGCGCCTCGCTCGGACCATGTTCGTACCAGGCCTGGATCGGCACCAGGTGCCCCATGCGCGGACCTTCGAGGTAGAGCCGATACGCGATCGGTAATTCTCCGCCGCCGAGCTCTTCGACGACGTAGGCGGTGTGCTCCGCGCGCGAGACGCCGAGCACGGTCATATGGTGCCCGAGCTCACTGCCGAGCCCCGCGCGTGGCTCGAGCTCGTCGAGCGTGCGCGCCGTCGCCGTCATGAACCCGAGCGACAGGCGCAGCGTTGGCAGCGGCGCGTGGCGGTGCAGGTACGCATGCGCGAGGGCGCGCTGGATCCGACGCGTCCGGGCGAGCGCGACGAGGGCCGACTGCGTCTTGGCGTCACGATTCACGAGGTCTCTCCCTCGTATGAACGCGCGAGTCGCTCCGGGGTTGCACCTACGTGATCCGGACGACGCTGCGGAATAACAAACCCGGTGCTCCGGTTGCGCTAGACCGGCTTGTACGCGAGGACCTGCTTGGCGCCGGTCTTGTCGGTCCGGGTCCAGGTCCCGGACCGCCGCCCGGCGCGCATCGTCCCTTCGACGACGATCCCGTCGGTGAGCTGGTGCCACGGGCCCTCGAGGACGCCGTCCTTGTAGGTGGCGATCAGCGTGACTGCGCCCTCCGGGTCGTAGCTGGTCCAGGTGCCGGTACGGCGATCGTTCGCGAACGTACCGGTCAGCGCCGGCTTGCTGTTGCGGAACACCGTGTATGGGCCCTCGGCCTTGCCGTGCTTGAAGGTCGCGTCGCTCGCGAGCTTGCCGCCCTCGTACTTCTTGACGCTGCCGTCGAGCTTGCCCCATCTCCAGTGTTGGTCGAGCGCGAGCTCGAGCCCGTTGACGCCGAGGTCGTTCCACTCGCGCCAGCGGCCGTTCTTGACGTCGCTCGAGTAGCGCCCCTCGACGACGACCTTGCCGCGCAGCGTGAGCTCTTGATACACGCCGTCCATCGCGCCCGCGATCATGTGCGTCTTCGACGACACCTTCTTGTTCGCGTAGTAGGTCTCCATGGTGCCGGTGCCATCGTGGATCTCGAAGCGGCCGAGCTCGTTCCCGTTCTTGTCGAAGTACGCGAACTCGCCGTCGGGCTTACCATCGGTGTAGCTGCCGGAGAACGTCAGCTTGTTCTCGGTCCACTCGGACCACGCGCCGACCTTCTTGCCATCCTCGAAGTCGCCCTCGCGCTCCTTGTTGTTGTTGCGATCGAACCACGACCACGTCCCGTTGCGCTTGCCGTGGTCGTACGTGCCCTGCACGCGCGGGATCTTCTTGTCGCGCCAGATCGTGAACGCGCCGTCGAGCTTGCCCTTCTCGTCGTAGTTTTCGTCCATGACGAGCACCCAGAACTGCCAGATCTGGCGCGCGTCGTGGCGCACGCCGTTGTGGAACGTCTCTTCGATCCGCAGCGTGTTCTTCGCGCCGACCACCTTCGCACCGTCGTAGCGGTTGCCGTACAGCTTCGCGGTCACCGCGATCGCGCCGTCGTGCTCCCACACCTTGAGCTCGCCCCACGGCGCGCCGTTCCTCAGCTGGCGTTGCAGGTACGGCTTGCCGTCGTCGTACCAGCGCCGCTCGGTGCCGGTGCCGGCAACGAGGGTGTACTCGCCGAGCACCGCGCCGGTCGGGCCGAGCTGCTGCCACGTGCCGTCCTTCTTGCCGCCGGCATACGCACCGCGCTCGACGATCGCGCCGCCGGGATAGTGGCGCTCCCAGCTGCCCTCGAGCTTGCCGTCCTTGTAGCTGCCGTTGATCTCGACGGTACCGTCGGGGAACAGCGACACGAACGGTCCGTTGCGCACGCCCTTGTCGTTCGCGCAGAAGTAGGTCGGCTCGGGCGCGGGGGCGATCGCGAGCGTGGTGCCGGCGCTGCACACGACCTTCGGCGGATCGTGCGGCGGCTCCTCGTTCACGCTCGCGTCGGCGGGCACCGGCGCGGGCTCCGTCGCGACCTTCATCTCGACCGCCTCGGTCGTGATCGGGGGCGTCTTGGCGCCGCTCGTTCCACAGCCACAAGCCGCGCTCGCCGTCAAGGCGATGAGCAGGGTGTGCAAGTTCGGCACCGAGCGATATTGTGACATGAGAACGCACGGCTGCGCGAACCGGTTAGGCTGTCTCCATGAAGACAACGAGCCTCGTCGCGGTCGTATTCGCACTCGCGGTGTCGCACACCGCGGAAGCGCGCCACCGCTCGTTCGCGGGTGGTTCGGATTACGACTCCAACGGCCAGTTCGGCCTCGGCCTCGAGCTCGGCGAGCCGACCGGCCTCAACGGCAAGCTGTTCCTCAACCCCAACCAGGCGATCGACTTCGGCGTCGGCGAGGTCTACCACCACTACTACGGCGGCGACGGCCTCCACCTCTACGTCGACTACCTGTGGCATCCCAAGCAGCTGGTCTCGACCGAGGCGTTCAAGCTCCCGTTCTACATCGGCGTCGGCGGCCGGCTGTGGTTCTTCGACTACGACAACAACGGCAACGCCCACGCCGACGTGTTCGGGGTGCGCATGCCGATCGGCATCGACTTCGACCTCAACAACGTGCCGCTCGACATGTTCGTGCAGTTCGTGCCGACGCTCGACTTCTTTCACGACTACGCGCCACACTCGGTCTACCTGGACATCGACTTCTCGGTCGGCATCCGGTTCTGGTTCTCGTAGCTACGGCGCGGTCTCGACCCAGAGCGGGACGATCACGCCCTGCGCGGCATCGACCTCGATGTCGCTGCGGCGGACCTCGATCTCGCCGCGGTTGCCGACCGAGTAGTACGCGCTGACGGCGTACACGCCGGGCGCCACCGGGTCGAAGCGGTAGCGACCCTGATCGTCGCTGACCGCCTGCAGCGTGGTCACCAGCGGCCCGGTCCCCGGACCGATCGCGGTGACCACCGCACCCGCGATGCGCGTGCGATCCGCGCGATCGCTGACGGTACCTTCGATCAGCGCGGTCGTCGCATGATGATGCGGATGGTAGCGATCGATCGCGGAGTCCTTCGCGCTGCCGAAGTCGACCGTGACCGGATCGGGGTGGCCGAGATCGAACATCACGTCGACGACCGTCGGAGCGCCACCGCCGACGACGATGTTCTCGACGTTGACCTGCTCGCCCGCGAAGTCCGCGCTGAGGCTGTACTTGCCGGGCGCGAGGTGCGCCAGCGCGAACTCGCCGTCCCGCGAGGTCGCGACGACGTCCCCGACGATCTGACCCTGCGCGCGCACGTGGATCTGGGCTCGTACGATCGCCTCGCCGCTGTCGTGGTCGCGCGCCAGGCCCGTGATCGACCCCACGAGGTCGCGCGCCGGTCTGCCACGTTGCGCGGCCGCGCAGGCCGCGCAGGCCGCGCCGGCCAGGCACGTCACGAACCAGTAGCGCACGGCGCCACCTTCGCGCACTCGGCGCGGCGAGCCAAGCCCGAACCTGCTGGCAGCGTCCAACCGGGCGATGAGGCACGCATCACCTGTGGCTGGACGCGTGTCGCGGTCTAGACTCGACCCTATGGTGAGAGCCGCGTTGTGGGCCGTGGTCGCGTGCGCCGTCGTGCCGTCGTGCGGTACCAAGGAACGGGCGCCGGCCGCGCAACCCGGCGAGGTTGCGGGCAAAGTGCTCGAGGTCTCGGGCTCGGTGAAGGTCGGAGCGAGGCAGCTCGCCGTCGGCGACACCGTGAAGTCCGACGACACGATCGAGACCGGGGCAGACGGCAACGTCGTGATCGAGCTCGCCCACAATCACGCGCGCTGGACGCTCGGGCCCGGGCACCAGCTGCGGCCGACCGAATCCTTGGCGTGGGCGCAAGCGCGCCATGGCTCGGCTAGCGCGGTCGAGCAAGACACCTCGGCCGCGGGCCGTCCTGCGGAGCGCAGCGCGGCAGATACGGGGACGAGCGCGAAGTCCGTGGCGCCGCCCACTCCGCCGGCTCGTGGGGCAGCACCGGAGCTCGAGCCGGAGGTCCACGCGTTCGTCGGAGCGCCAGCCGCAGCTGCGCCGCCACCGCCGGCACCACCGCCGCCACCGCCGGCCAAGACCGCAGCGCATGGGACCGCTCGAGAGGACGAAGCGGTGCGGGGCAGTGTCGGCGGTGCTGCTGGCGCACCGGGGCAGGGTGGGGGCGGCGCGCTGACCGAGGACATGTTCGCCAAGCTAACCGCGTGCGTGCCCGCGGGCAGCCACGTGCACGTCAAGATCCACGTCGCGAACCACGTCCCGGCGATCACGTTCGACGACGGCACCGAGCCGGCGGTGGAGCGGTGTCTCACCGCCGCGGCCGCCAAGCTATCGCTCGCGGTCGCGACCGGCGAGCTCTCGCTGACGTTGCATCGCTGACCGGCCTCGTCCGCGCGCCGCGGGTGCTATCCGGGCTCGCGAGCCGGCGCGCAGCTGGCGTGCGTTCACGGGCCCTGGAGCCGCACGCCGTCGACCGGCAAGCCGAGCTCCACGCATAGCGCGGCGAGCGCCGCGTGATCCGGTCCGCGCCACACCAGCTCGTCGACGCTGCACGGGATCGGGCAGTCCGTTCGCAGCGTCGCGAGCTGCTTGTACAACATCGCCTCCGTGCGCGCCTCGCGCAGCGACGCGGCCAGGCGTTCCGCGCCGCGCACCTCGAGGTCCCACGCCGCGCAGTCGTCCGGAATGTGCTCGATCGCCGTGAACTTCATCAGCAGCTTCGCGGCGCTCTTGTTGCCCCAGCCCGCGATCCCGGGGATGCCGTCGGCGGTATCTCCGACGAGCGCGAGCCAGTCTGCGATCGACTCGGGCCGCACGCCGTGCTTCGCGATCACGCCGGCTTCATCGAGGAGCTCGTCCTTCCAGCGATCCCAGCGCACGACGTGCGTGCCTTGCACGCATTGGCACATGTCCTTGTCGACCGCCGCGATCCGGACCTGCTCGACGCGCGGATCGGCGGCGGTGCGCGCCGCGGCCGTCGCGATCGCGTCATCGGCCTCGAACTCGATCATCGGCCACACCACCAGGCCGAGCGCCGCCGCGCAGCGCTCCGCGACCTCGAACTGGGCGAACAGCCGCGGGTCGATGCCTTCGCCGGTCTTGTAGCCGGCGAACAGATCGTTGCGGAACGATTCGATCACGTGATCGAACGCGACGCCGCCGTGCGTGACCTTGCCCGCGCGCAGCACCGTCGCGAGGCTGCGCAGGAACGTCCGGCTCGCCGCGACCTCCTTGCCCTCGTGCTGCGCCGGCGGCGCACCGAACCACGCGCGGAACAGCTCGTACGTGCCGTCGAACAGATGGATCTGCACCTACGGTCCGTATACAACCTGGCGATGTCCTCTGCATCACCGCTCGCCGCCGATGCAGTCGCGGGAGCGAACGACGCCACGCTGGTGGCCATCCTCGCCGACCACTGGGAATTCGTGATGCGGTGGCAACCGACCTATGCCACGACGCTCGGCGATCATCGCTATGACGATCGCCTCGCACGTCGCGACCCCGCCGCGATCGCGGCGTACACCGGCGAGCGTGACGCGCTGATCGCACGACTCGCGGCGCTCGAGCCGGCCGCGCTCGAGCCGACCGACGCGGTCACGTGCGAGCTGCTGCGCGGCCAGCTCGAGGCCAACCGCGGGCTGGACATCTGCAAGTTCCACGAGTGGTCGGTCGACGCCTACACCTCGAGCCCACTCGCCGAGCTCAGCTACCTGGTCGAGTCGCACCTCGTGGCGACCCCGGCCGACGCGCACAAGCTGATGGCGCGGCTCGAGCAGGGCGCGCTCGTGATCGACGACGTGATCGCGAACCTCCGGACCGGCCTCGCCGCGGGCCGCGTCGCGTCGCGAGAGCAGATCCGCCGCGCGCTCGCCCAGCTCGATGGCGAGCTCGCCAAGCCGCTCGAGGAGCTCGCGCTGGTCACGCCGAAGTGGACCAGCGCGCCGGATCCCGATCCGTGGCCGAACCGCGGCGCGCTGGTCGCGCAGCTCCACGCCGTCGTCGCGTCGTTCGTCGTGCCCGCCTTGACCCGGCTGCGCGACCTCTATCGCGACGAGCTGTTGCCGCGCGGCCGCGGCGACGTCGAGGGGCTCGCGGGGCTGCCGAACGCCGACGCGTGTTACCGCGCCGCGATCGTGGCCCACGTCGGGCTGACGCTGGCGCCGCAGGAGCTCCACGACCTCGGCCGCCGCGAGATCTCGCGCACCGATCGCGAGCTCGCCGAGCTCGGCGCGCGCGTGCTCGGCACCCCGGATCTCGCGGCGACGATCGCGAAGCTGCGCACCGACCCCGAGCTGTACTTCTCGACCCGCGAGGACATCCTCGCCGCCGCCCAGGCCGCGCTCGATCGCGCGAAGGCCGCGATCCCGCGCTACTTCTCGACGCTGCCGAAGGCCGACTGCATCATGCGCGAGACGCCGGCTTACGAGGCGCCGTTCTCGACGGTCGCGTATTACCGCCAGCCGCACTACGACGGCAGCAAGCCCGGCGAGTACTTCGTCAACACGTACCTGCCCGCGACGCGCGCGCGATTCGAGCTCGAGGCGCTGACCTGGCACGAGTCGATCCCCGGGCATCACCTCCAGATCGCGATCGCGCAGGAGCTCGGCGCGCTGCCGGCGTTTCGCAAGCTCGACGGCTCGACCGCGTACATCGAGGGCTGGGCGCTCTACACCGAGCGGCTCGCGGACGAGATGGGCCTGTACACCAGCGACCTCGATCGGCTCGGCAAGCTGTCGTTCGATGCGTGGCGCGCCGCGCGCCTCGTCGTCGATACCGGGATCCACGCGCTCGGCTGGACGCGCGCGCAGGCCGAGGCGTTCATGCACGCGCACACCGCGCTCACCGAGATCAACATCTCGAACGAGGTCGACCGCTACATCGGCTGGCCCGGCCAGGCCCTCGCGTACAAGGTCGGCCAGCTCGAGATCCTGCGGCTGCGCGCGCACGCCGAGACCACGCTCGGCGCGGAGTTCGACCTCCCGGCGTTCCACGCCGTCGTACTCGGCGCCGGCGCGGTGACGCTGCCGGTGCTCGCCCAGCGGGTGGAGGCGTGGCTCACGGCGCTGGCGACCCGCGGGTCACGCCGGTAGCGCGCGCGGGGAGCTGATCGGCCGGCGGCGCGGCGCGGGGTGACTCGGCATGCCCAGGATATCGGTCGGTCCCGGCCGGAGTTGCGGTTCCGGTGAGTCGCATGCGCGGTCGCGCCTCGAACCCTCGTGATCTTCGATGGCTGGACTGCACGGCGCCCACTCCCGACCTGTAATTGTGCACCGCGGCAACGGATCTTGCTTGCCGCTGCTGGCGACGATGCGCACGTTCATGGCATCGAAGATCCGGAGGCTTAGTGAACCATCTCTTCCTGGGAGCGGTCGCGTTCGGCGTCACCTTGCTCGTCGCCTCGTTTCTGCTCGGAGGGAAGGACACGGATCACGGCGGAGGCGGTCACGACCACGGCGATAGCGATAGCGCTCCGGGCTTCGGGTGGGCGCCGTTCACGTCGCTGCGGTTCTGGGTGTTCCTGTTCACGTTCGGCGGTGGGGTCGGCCTCGCGCTCGAGGCGCTCGGCTCGTCACCGCCGGTAGCGTCGGTCGGCGCGGTGGCGGTCGGCTGGCTGAGCGGCGCGCTCGCGGTGACGATCGTGCGCAAGCTGAGCGCGTCGAGCGAATCGAGCCACCTCGTGACCGACGAGCTCGTCGGGGTGACCGGGACGTTGTTGTTGCCGGTCGGCCCCGACAAGCCCGGCAAGGTGCGCGTCGACATCAAGGGGCGCCAGGTCGATTTCGTCGCGAACCTGATCGAAGCCGGCGCGGAGCTGCCGACCGGGACGCAGGTGCTGATCGTTGCAGAAGGCGAGCTTGGTAGTTTGCTCGTCGGTAAGTCCGAGTTGTAGCGTGGTTGTTTGCTCGAGCCTGAAGGGAGGCTGATATGCACGGGAAAGGGATTCCGCCCGAAGTGATCGGGGGTGTCGTCGCAGGCGTCGTCGTGCTGTTGTTGCTGGTGATCGTCTATCGTGGCCTGCTGCGGATCTGCAGGCCGAACGAGATCCTGATCTTCAGCGGTCGCAAGCATCGAACCGAGGACGGCCGCACGGTCGGCTATCGCGTCGTGTTCGGCGGGCGCGGCGTGCTCAACCCGATCGTCGAGCGGGTGAGCCGGATGGATGTCTCGCTGATCTCGGTCCCGATCGCGGTGCAGGGCGCGTACTCGGAGGGCGGCATTCCGCTCAACGTGCACGCGATCGCGAACATCAAGGTCTCGACCGATCGCCGGTTCATCGGCAATGCGATCGAGCGCTTCCTCGGCCGGGACCGCACCGAGATCGCGCGCGTCGTCAAGGAGACGCTCGAGGGTCACTTGCGCGGCGTGCTCGCGACGATGACGCCGGAGGAGCTCAACGAGGACCGGCTGAAGTTCTCGAAGCACCTCGAGCTCTCGGCCGGGCCGGATCTGGAGAAGCTCGGGCTCGAGCTCGACGTGCTCAAGATCCAGCACGTCGCCGACGATGGCAACTACCTCGAGAGCATCGGCCGCCAGCGGATCGCCGAGATCCTGCGGACCGCCGAGGTCGCCGAGAGCGATGCGACGCGCGAGGCCGAGCAGGCCGAAGCCGCC
>JBDTEH010000182.1:0-4320 GCA_039922635.1 Kofleriaceae bacterium
TAAGTACTTGTGTGCTTTGATGAAAGCGTCTTGCACGACGTCGAGTGCGTCATCCGGATGGCGCACGACGCCGACGGCAAGGGCATACGCGCGCCGGTGATAGCGTTCGAACAGGGTGCGGAATGCCTCGCGATCGCCGCGCTTGGCGGCCTCGACGAGGTCTCGATCATCGACAGCTTCACGCCCAGTGGACGCCCGCTGCCCTCCCTTATTCACGCTCACTTGCCGAGGAGTTATATCACTCGCTCGTCCGGGTAGGCCCGGCATTCGGGTACGGTCATAATCGAGCGAGCAGTGGCAGAGAAACCCACCAACCCCCAGCCCGGGCCGCAGCGGATCTCCGGCTTTTTGGGCCGCGTGAGAGTCCTGGTCTATCGCCACGCGGCGCGGCGGGCCGGCCTCACGGGCGTGGCGCTGCTGGGCGGCCTCGCGTTCGCGTTGCCGTGGATCGGCCACCTGACGAACCACGGCGGGACCCATCGCACGGTCGCGATGGCGATCCTCGGCACCGCGGGGCTGGTCACGATGCTGGTCGTGCTCGGGGCGATCGTGATCGGCTGGATCGCGCCGCGCCGGACGTTTGCGCGCGACCGAGACCTCGCGCGCTGGGTCGGCCGCCGTCACGGTGCGATCGCGTCCGACCTGCTCTCGGCGGTCGAGCTCGAGAGCGCGCCTGCGCGCCCCGGTGCGCCCTCGGCCGCGCTCGTCGCCGCGCTCGTCGCGACCACCGAGGTCCAGCTCGAGCAGGTCGAGCCGGCGGCGCTGCTGCCGGAACGCGAGGTCTCTCTCGCGCGCGCCTGGGCGCTCGGTGCGATCGCCGCGAACCTCGCGCTGCTCGTGGTCGCGCCACACTTCACGAGCCACGGCTGGCGTGCGCTCGTGTTCGCGCCGACCGCGCCGTACGACGGTGCCGAGCTATCGGCGGTGCCGCTGGTCGGTGATCTCGAGGTCGCGATGACCGCACCTGCCTACGCGAAGCGCAAGGTCGTCGACCTGCGGTCGTCGTCGGGCGATGTGCGAGGTCTGCCCGGCACGACCGTCGCGTTCACCGGGCGCTTGCTGGCCCCGGCGCAGAGCGCGGAGCTCGTGATCGAACCGGTCCTGCCGGGCGCCGTCGCGAGGTCGCTCCCCGTCAAGATCGAAGGCGACCGGATGACGGCGGCGCTCACGATCGACAAGTCCGCGCGCTATCGGTTCGCGACCACCTCGCCGAGCGGGTTGCGCTCGATCGAGGCCACGCCGCGGTCGATCGAGGCCGAGGTCGATCAGGCGCCGACGGTCCAGCTGATGGCGCCCGGCGATCCGCTCGACGTCTCGAACATGAAGTCGGTCGAGCTCGCCTACGTGATCGAGGACGACTTCGCGGTGACGTCCGCAGAGCTGGTGTGGGAGGCCGGCAAGGATCGCGGCCGCAAGCCGATCCCGATCGGCGATCCCGACGCACGTGCGCAGGGCAAGCTGACCTGGGAGATCGCCGAGGTCCAGGTGCCCTCGGGCGGCGACGTCCGCTACTGGATCGAAGCGAAGGACAACGACAACATCGGCGGACCGAACCTCGGCAGGTCGCGCGAGTTGCACCTCCGGGTGATCTCCCCGCGCGAGCGCCACGAGGAGACCCTCGATCGCCAGCAAGCGGCCGCCGAGAAGGTGCTCAAGAACCTGGCCGGCCGGCTGGTCGGCCCCGCCGAGGACACCGCGGCGCGCGACGAGCTCGATCGCCAGCTCCGCGATGCGATCGTCGAGCTGCGCTCGGTCGCCGCCGCGTTCGAGAAGGATCCGCACGCGTCGGACTTGATGCGCAAGGCGCTCGCGACGATGAGCGAGCGGCTCGACCGGCTGGTCCAATCCGAGACGATCATCGAGCAACGGTTCGTGCCGAAAGGCGCGCCGAAGGCCAAGGCCGGCACGTTCGGCGTGATCGATCCGAAGCTGATCGCCGAGCTCGAGGACGATACGATCTCGCTCGCGGACTGGCTCGATCGCGAGCGCATCGAGGGCCTGCTCGATCTGACCGACGAGATCGCGGCGCACCAGAAGCGGTTGGCCGATCTGCTCGCGCAGTACGCGCGCACGAAGGATCCCCGCCTGCTCGACGAGATCGATCGCGAGATGCGCGCGCTCGACCGCACGTATGCCGAGCTCGAGAAGCACCAGCGCGGGATGCCGGAGGACGTGATGGATCAGTACGTCCACCGCGATGCCGTCCAGGCGCAGCAGGGCACCGCGTGCATGGCGGAGGTCGCCGCGCTGATCCACGCGGGCAAGACCGCGGCGGCGCAGGCCAAGCTCGAGACCTGCCAGCTCCAGCACCAGCGCGCATCGGCCTCGCTCGAGGGATCGCTCGCCCAGCTCCGCGGCGACAAGTTCAGCGACGAACAGAAGAAGCTCGACGAGGTCATGAACGAGCTCGCCGATGTCGCGAAGGACCAGGACGACATCGCGGCTGACTCGAACAAGATCTTGGAGAGCTACGCGCAGAAGTCCGACGAGGTCCAACGCGATCACCGCCGCGAGGCGAGCAAGAAGATCGGCGCGTTGCTCGACAAGCTGAAGAAGCGGATCGACGCGGTCGATGACAGCGGCCTGACCCCGTTCGCGAAGGAGGAGCTCGATATCGTCGAACGCCGCCTCGCGGATGTCGAGCACATGGTCGCGGACGGCGACCTCGCCGAGGCGCTCGGCATGGCGCGGCAGGCCAAGGCGAGCCTCGATACCATCGAGGGCGAGCTCGAGGCCGCGATCAGCGACGACCCGAAATCGAAGTGGGTGGACGCGACGGCGGATGCGCTCGATGGCATCGAGAAGGCCGGGCCGGTCGCGAAGGAGCTGATCGACGAGCTGACCGCGCTCTCGCCGCGGCCCGATCAGATCATGAGCGCGGACGACCAGCGCGCGCTCGATCGCTTGCGCCGGCGCCAGCAGATGACCGAGCAGCGCACCAAGCGGCTCGGCGATCGAACCAAGCAGCTCGGCAGCGAGCTCCCCGGCGACGCCGCCGCCGAGCTCGGCAAGAAGCTCGGCGCGGCGCTCGACCACATGGGCAAGGCCGACGACCGGATGAAGACCCGCGATCCGTCGGGCGCCCGCGAGGCCGCGCGCGCCGCGGCCGACGATCTCGCGAAGGCGCGCGACCAGGCGCGGAGCGCGGCGCGGCAAGCCCAGCAGAACACCGTCGGGGACGAACCGATCCGGATCCCGGGTGCGGACGAATACCGCGCGCCCGAGCGGTTCCGCGAGGACATCCTCGAAGCGGCGAAGAAGCACGGCACGCACAGCGCCGATGGCTACGACGACATGATCAAGCGCTACTACCAGGAGCTGATCAAGTGACCGCCCGCATCGCCCAGATCACGCTGGCGATCGTCGCGCTCGCGCTCGGCGCGAACCACGCCGAGGCGCGCCGCGATCGCACGGTCTCGGGCGACGTGATCAAGGCCGCGCGGTTCTTGCAGTCGGCGCGGCTCGACGAAGCGCGGGCCGTGCTCGACGACCTGGAGAAGCGCGCGCCCGATAGTCCCGACGTCAAGTGGCTCGCCGGGGAGCTCGCGTTCCAGACCGGCGACTATGCCGGTGCGCTCAAGGCGCTCGCCAAGGTCAACGACGATGCCGCGGACGGCCTGGCCGGCCAGACCAAGAAGCTCGCCGCCTCGACGCTCGCGGTCACCGAGAGCTTCGTCGAGACGCGCTCGCCGAAAGGCCACTTCATCATCCGCTACGCGCCCGGCAAGGACGCCGCGATCGCCGAGCTCGCCGGCGACGTGCTCGATCGAGCCTGGCAGACGATCGGCGAGGACCTCGGGCTCCAGCCTGCCGACCCGATCCGCGTCGAGATCCTCGGCGCGCCCGCCGATCTGGCGCGGATGTCGCCGCTGACCGAGGCCGAGATCGAGACGACGGGCACGATCGCGCTGTCGAAGTACAACAAGCTGATGGTGGTGTCGCCCCGCGCGACGCTGTTCGGCTATCCGTGGATGGACACGCTCGCGCACGAGTACACGCACTTGCTGGTGTCGAGGATCTCGCACGATACGGTCCCGGTGTGGATGCAAGAAGGCATCGCGCGGTTCGAGCAGACCCGCTGGCGGCGCCCGGCCGAGGTCGTGTTGACCGCGACCGAGCAAGCGCTCGTCACCGCGGCCCTGCGCAAGGGCCGGCTGATCACGTTCGACGAGATGTATCCTTCGATGGCGAAGCTGCCGTCGCAGGAGGCCGCCGCGCTCGCGTACGCCGAGATCTACACGCTGATCGGCTGGATGCAGAGCAAGGTCGGCTTTAAGGGCCTGCGCGATGCGCTCGTGGCGCAGCGCGACGGCAAGGCGC
>JBDTEH010000183.1:0-3704 GCA_039922635.1 Kofleriaceae bacterium
CTTGCCGCCGGGGATCGACCACAGCCCGGCGCCGGGTGCGGTGTCGCGCTGGATCACCAGCACGCGTGCGCCATCGAAGATGAACGCCCCGACCGCGCACACGGGCGTCACCGCGAGCTCGTGCGCGCGGCGGGTTTCTTGCGTCGAGCCGGTGGTGCGGCCTGGTTCGCGCGGGCACCAGCCGCGGCCCGGGCGCGTGGCGCCGGAGCCTTGGGCGGCACCGCCGCGAACGCGCTCGGGCACAGCGGCGCGAGCGTGCAGTGCTCGCAGTCGGGCTGCCTCGCGTGGCACACGCGCCGGCCGTGCCAGATCAAGCGGTGCGCGAACGAGGTCCATTGCTCCTGCGGCACGATCGCCATCAGGTCGAGCTCGATCTTGACGGGGTCGGTGTGCGTGGTGAGGCCGAGCCGAGCCGCGAGCCGCGTGACGTGGGTGTCGACGACGACGCCGGCGTGGATGCCGAAGGCGCTGCCGAGCACGACGTTCGCGGTCTTGCGCGCGACGCCAGGGAGGGCGACGAGCTCGGCGATCGTCGCGGGAATCTCGCCGCCGTGGCGCGTGACGACCGCCTGGGCCATGCCGATGATGTGCTTGGCCTTCATCCGGAAGAAGCCGGTCTTGGCGACCAGCTTTTCGACCTCGGGTGGGTCGGCCTGCGCGAGCGCCCGCGCGTCGGGATAGCGCGCGAACAGCGCCGGCGTGACGGTGTTGATCAGCTTGTCGGTCGATTGCGCGGACAGGATCGTCGCGACCAGCAGCTCGAACGCGTTGTGATGATCGAGCTCGACATGGGCGTCGGGCCACGCTTCGGCGAGCAGGCGTGCGAGCTGCGCGACCCGCGCTCGCGTGGCGGCCAGGCCGGCGCTCGCCGGCGGCGCCGCGGCTGCTTTTGCCCCGGCATTTCCGCCGGAGGGTGTGCTATTTCGAGGGCGTCCTCCCATGTCTCGCCGCGACCGTATCATTTTGTTCTCCGCACTTGGCCTCGCGATGCTGCTCGCAGCGTGCGCCTCCAACAAGAAGGATGTCCAAGCGGCGAGGCACTCGCTGTACGACACCGACTTCGCGGTCGTGTATAGCGCCGCGCTCGGCGCGACCCGCGATCTTTACCCGAACCTCGACGAGAACCCGGGGCCCGGCAGGATCTCGACCTCGTGGCACCAGGTCCAGTACGCGAACTGCGCGGGGGCCGGCTCGACGTGCGACGACACGATGCAGAGCCAGACGGTCGTGGCGCAGCAGCAAGGCGTGCAGACCGGCGGGGTGTCGCCCGCCGCCTCGATGGCCGGCATGCCGACGCGCCTGGCCTACAAGCGCTACTTCATCCGGTTCGACGTCCACGTGCTCGGCGGCCGGCCGTGGCGGGTCAAGGTCACGGGACACGCGTCGGCGTGGGATCCCGGCGCCGCGATGCCGGTCGAGCTCAAGGGCGCCGACAAGCCGCAGTGGCTCGAGGGCCGTACCGCGGCGCTGCAGGTCGCGATCTACAAGAAGATCCACCAGTACGCGATCCCGATGAAGGAGGAGGCCCCGGGCGAGCACGCCCCCGAGGACACCGTGCCGAAGACCGATCCGAGCTCGTTCAAGAACCTGCCGGCGGCCGCGGCGAAGCAGCTCGCGACGATCAAGGACGTGCTCGCGAAGCGCGACTACACCGCGTTGCGCCCGGAGCTCGCCGACGATGTCGTGTGGAGCCTCGGCGGCGGCACCGGCGCGGACACCGCGATGGCGATGTGGCAGGCCGATCCCACCGCGCTCGATGCGATGACCACGCTGATCGCGCCGCCCACGGCGGCCGCCACCGACACGAATGGCTCCGCGGCAGCGGCGCCCGGCGGCTGCGTCGCCGATGGCGACAAGCGCGTGCTTTGTCCCGGCGGCGCGCCGGTCCCCGGCGCCTGGCAGGTCGTGCTCGAGCCGCGCGCCGGCACCTGGAAGATCGCGTCGTTCGTCAAGGCCGAGTAGCTAGCGGCGCTCGATCACGCTCGATGACGATCAGGCAGTTCGAAGCGGGCAGCTCCGCCGGGACATCGTGCTCGTCGGTGAGCGCGATCTTGCCGGCCAGGTGGTCGCGATAGCCGGGCTGCAGGTAGCTGCGCAGCGCCGGCGGGATCTCGACCACGGCGGCGCCGTCACCGCACCACGCGACGAGGGCGCGGACGTAGTCGTCGTAGGTCATCAGGCCGTAGAGCTCGCGGACCTCGTACGGGAAGCTCGCCGGCCCCCACGTGTACGTGTACAGGAACTCCATCGCGTCGGCCGCGGAGAGCTCGACGCGGCCGTGGCCGAGCTCGCGATAACGGATCGGCCGGCCTTCGAACTGCGTGACGTAGACCTCGAACGTCGCGCGCGCGTCGGCCGCGATGAACTCGATCCGTCGCGTCGCCGGCGGCGGCATCACGCCGTCGCGGATCACGAGGCGGCCACCCGGACGCAGCACGGCGAACGCGGCGCGGATCACGCGCTCGACCGACGCGAGCTCGAAGCGGGGCTCGGTGTACGAGTAGACCTCGTGCAGGATCGAGCAGCACACGACGGTATCGACCAGGCCCACCCCCTCGCCCAATGACTCCGCGGCGCCGAGCACGACGCGCCAGCGCCGGTGGTTCGCGCGGGCGCGCGCCTCGAGCGCGGTGACGACCTCGCGCGACAGATCGACGCCGATGATCTCCGCGCTCGGGAATCGCGCCTCGAGCAGATCGAGCACGACGCCGCCGCCGGGGCCGATCTCGACGATCCGCCCGGGCTTGACGAAGTCGAGCATGCGCTGCTTGTCGGAGCTCGCGGCGTTCATCGAGTCGAGGTAGCTCGCTTCGTTCGCGACGCGGTCGAGCTCGTCCTTGCGCAGGCCATACAGGTCGCACAACGCCTTGAGCATCTGGTGAAACGCGACCTGCGAGCGGGTCTCGTACAGCCCGAGCAGCGTGATCAGCGCGGTGCTCTCCGCGGTGTCGGTATAGTCGAGCACGATCGCGTCCGGATCGCCGGCGGCCGCGAGTCGCGCCGATAGCGTCCCGAGCGGCCCGAGCGAGGCGCCGCCGGCGAGCAGCTCGCGCAACGGTCGCTGCGCGACCGCGGCCTCGACGAGGCGGACCCGGTAACGTGCGTCGGCGCCGGTGCCGGCGAGCCGGCCGACGAGCGGACCGAGCTGGGCGTGCCAGGGCCGGGTGACGTCGATGCCCATTACCCGCGCGGCGCCGACGGCCGCGGCGAGCACGCCGAGCTGGGCGACGGGCGACAGCGCGCTGGTCGCAGCTTCGCAGTACCACAGCTGGCACGTGGCGAGTGCGGGCGCGAGCGCCGCGAGCTCGGTCTCGCCGATCGCGGCGACCGCATCGTCGACGAGCGCGGCGGGCTCGCCGGCGCGCTGGCGACTCGCACGCAGCGCGCGCAAACGCGCCGCGAGGTGGCTTCGATCCGTGGGCGGCGCGAGCGCCTGCAGCACCGCGAACGGATCCTCGCCCGCCGACTGCTGGACCCGCGCGGTGGTCGACCCGAGCTGATCGCGGACACGGGCGAGCTCGGCGAGCAACGCGTCGTCGAGCAGGCCCTCGCGCACGGCGGCGGTGTCGCACGCGTTCAGCACGTGCAGGCCGTCGAGCGCGAGCCCGACCGCGGCGGGAGGCTCGACGCCGAGCACGCGGCCGAGCGGTGTCGCGAGCTCGCGCAGCGTGGCGATCAGCGGCGCGAACATCATGATCGGGCCC
>JBDTEH010000184.1:0-6378 GCA_039922635.1 Kofleriaceae bacterium
ACGAGCCGACCTCGGGCGTCGATCCGATCACGCGCCGCGAGTTCTGGACCCACATCAACGGCATGGTCGAGAAGGGCGTCGCGGTGATCGTCACGACGCACTTCATGGACGAGGCCGAGTACTGCGACCGGATCTTGCTGATCGATCGTAGCCGTTCGATCGCGCTGGGCTCTCCGGACGACCTCAAGGCCGAGGCGACCACGCCGGACCGGCCCGAGCCGACGATGGAGGAGACGTTCATCGCGCTGATCGAGGCGCAGGACCGGAAGCAGGCCGCCGCATGACGGTCGAGCGTCCGTTCTCGATCGCCGCGCGCCGGCGGCGGGTCACGGCGCTGATGCGCAAGGAGGCGCGCCAGATCGTGCGCGATCCGAGCAGCATCCTGATCGCGTTCGTGTTGCCGCTGATCCTGCTGTTCGTGTTCGGCTACGGCGTGTCGCTCGATACCGCGCACACGCGGATCGGGCTGGTGGTCGAAGCCCCGTCGCCGACGACGCGCAGCCTCGCCGCGGCGTTCCAGGCGTCGCCGTACTTCGAGGTGCAGCTCGCGACCCAGCGCCAGCCGATGGAGGCCGCGCTCGCCCGCGGGGACCTCGGTGGGATCGTGATCGTGCCGGCGCGGTTCGACGCCGAGCTCCGCGATCGCGCGCGCACCGCCGAGGTGCAGGTCATCGTCAACGGCGCCGACCCCAACACGGGCGCGCTCGTTCAGGGCTACGCGCGCGGGCTGATCGCGAACTGGTGGACGGGGCGGGTCGCGGAGGCAGGGGGGCGCCCGCCGGGGACGATCACCGAGGACCGGTTCTGGTTCAACGCGGCACGGACGAGCCGGTACAGCCTGGTCCCCGGCTCGATGGCGCTGGTGATGTCGATGGTCGGCACGTTGCTCACGGCCCTGGTCGTCGCGCGCGAGTGGGAGCGCGGCACGATGGAGGCGCTGATGGCCACGCCCGCGGCCGCCGGCGAGCTGCTGCTCGGCAAGGTCGTGCCGTACTTCGTGCTCGGCCTGATGTCGATGACGCTGTGTACGTTCGTCGCGATCGTCGTGTTCGAGGTGCCGTTCCGCGGCTCGCTCGGCGCGCTGTACGTGCTGTCCGCGGCGTTCCTGCTGCCGTCGCTCGGCCAAGGCCTGCTGATCTCGGCGGCGACCAAGAATCAGTTCCTGGCCGCGATGCTCGCGCTGCTGAGCTCGTTCCTGCCGGCGTTCCTGCTGTCCGGGTTCCTGTTCGAGATCCGGTCGATGCCGGCGATCATCCGTGGCATCACGTTGTTCGTCCCCGCGCGCTGGCTGATCCCGAGCCTGCAGAGCGTGTTCCTGGCGGGCGACCTGTGGCCGATGTTCCTGCGCGCGACCGCCGTGATGACCGTGTACGGCGCAGTGCTGCTCGCGCTGGCCGTCCGCGTCACGACCAAGCGGGTGGCCTGACATGTGGACCCGCTTGATCGCGCTGATCCGCAAGGAGCTGCTGGTCGTGCTCCGCGATCCGAAGAGCCGCGTGATCGTCATCGTACCTCCGATCGTCCAGCTCGTCGTGTTCGTGTTCGCGGTGACGCTCGAGGTCAAGCACGTCGACGTCGTCATCCTCGATCGTGACGACGGCGCCTCGGGCAGCGAGCTGGCCCGCCAGATCGAGGCCTCTCCGACGTTCCACAGCGTGCGCCCGGTCCGCGACCGCGCCGAGCTGCGCCGCGCGATCGATGACCAGCGCGCGCTCGCGGCCATCGAGATCGCGCCGGACTTCTCGCGTAACCTCGACGCCGGGCGGCCCGCGCCCGTCCAGATCATCCTCGATGGCCGGCGCGCGAACGCGGCGCAACTCGTCGATTCGTACCTCGGCGAGATCACGGCCACGTTCGTCGCGACCGAGCGATCGCCGCGACCGGGCGGGCGGGGTCCGCCGGTCGTGATCGCGCGCAACTGGTTCAACCCGAACCTCGACTTTCGATGGTCGACGGTGCCGGGGCTGATCGCGATCATCGCGTTGTTGATCGGGCTGCTCGTCACCGCGCTATAGATCGCTCGCGAGCGCGAGCTCGGCACGTTCGACCAGCTCATGGTCTCGCCGCTGCGGACCCACGAGATCCTGATCGGCAAGATGGTGGCGCCGATCCTGATCGGGACGGTGCACATCACGCTGTACGTGATCGCGGCGGTCGTGATCTTCCACGTGCCGCTGCGTGGCTCGCTGGTCCTGCTCTACGGCAGCGGCCTCGTGTTCCTCGCCGCGGTCGTCGGGATCGGGCTGTTGATCTCGGCGCTCAGCACGACCCAGCAGCAGGCGATCCTCGGCGCGTTCTTGTTCGTCGCCCCGGCGACGCTGCTCTCCGGGTTCGCGACGCCGATCGCGAACATGCCGAGCTGGCTCCAGCCCGTGACCCTGGTCAATCCGCTGCGCTACTTCCTCGTGGTCGCCCGCGGCGTGTTCCTCGAGGCCATGCCGGCGGTCGACGTGCTCGCGCAGACGGTGCCGCTCGTGTTGATCGCGATCGTGTCGCTGACCGCGGCGGCCTGGTTGTTTCGCCGGCGCGTGCAGTGACGCCGAACGGCGGCGTATGCTGGTGGCGCTGTGCGCCTCCGCATCCTCTCGATCAACGACATCTACGTGCTCGATCATCTGCCCCGGCTCGCGACCCTGCTGCGCGCGCACGTGTTGCCGGCTCCGGACGTCACGATCTCGATCATCGCGGGCGACTTCGTCGGGCCGAGCCTGTTGTCGAGCCTCGACGCGGGCCGCGGCATGGTCGATTGCCTGAACGCGCTCGGCATCGACTATGCGATCCTCGGCAATCACGAAGACGATATCTCGCCGGCCGAGCTCCACGCCCGCGTCGCCGAGTTTCGTGGCGCGTGGTTGTCCACGAACGTCGACTTCGATCCGGAGATGCCGCGCGATGCGATCGTCCGCGTCGGCGATCACGCGGTCGGGCTGGTCGGGGTGGTCGTCACCGACCTCGCGGTGTATCGTAGCACCCCGTTCGGTGGCGCGACGCTACGCCCGGCCCGCGCGGACGCGCTCGCGGCTGCCGGCGAGCTGCGCGCGCGGGGCTGCTCGACCGTCATCGCGATCACCCACCAGGACCTGGCCGACGATCGCCTGCTCGCACGCACCCACGCGTTCCCCTTGATCGTCGGCGGTCACGAGCACGTGCCGTGCACCGAGGACGTCGAAGGCACGTGGATCGTGAAGGCGGGTTCGGATGGCGTCGCCGCGATCGTCTCCGATCTGACGTTCGGCGAGACGCTGACCACCACGGTCACGCGCGTCGCGGTCGACGGCTATCCCGAAGACGCCGAGATGCGCGCGCGTGTCGACCGCCACATGGCGAAGGTTCACGAGATCGCCGACGCCGTGCTCGTCGAGGTCGCGGCGGGCGAGGAGTTGTCGTCAGTGGGCACCCGGGTCGGTCAGACCACGATGGGGACCTTGCTGTGCGCCCGGCTTCGCGACGCGATGCACGCCGACCTGGCCGTGCTCAACGGGGGGGCGATCCGGGCGAATCGCGCCTATCCCGAGCGCTTCACGTATGGCGATCTCGAGGCCGAAGTGCCGTTCGATAACGAGGTCGTCGTCGTCGCGTTGCCGGGCGCCGTACTCGAGGCCGCGGTCGCCGCGTCGCGCGCCCACGCGCCCGTCGAGTCGGGCGGCTTTCTACAGTCGAGCGCCGATCCGGTGACGCTCGATCCCGCGCGCACCTATCGCGTCGCCCTCGTCCGTAACGTGTTCGTCGGCATGGATCACAACGAGCCGCTGATCCAGTTCGCCCTCGACCATCCAGAGGCGATTCCACCCGCGGGCACCGGCCGTGACATCAAGCACCTCCTCGCCGAATCGTTTGCGGTCGAGTTGTGGAGCAAGCTCGGCGGCTTCGATCAGATCGATCTGAACCACGACGGCACGATCGACGAAGCGGAGGTCCTCGCCGCGCTCCAGCGGATCTCGGGTCGTGCGCCCTCGCACGTGATCGCACACCTGCTCCTGCACACGCTCGATCGCGACCACGACGATCGCGTGACCCGCGCCGAAGTGACCTGATCGGGGGCTGCACCGGACCGGCGTCTCGCAGTAAGCTGTGCTCGTGGCGGCGTTGCCTCCGATCGACGAAGACCTGGTGGGGGCGCTCGAGGCGCTGGCCGACACGCTCGGCGCACGCACCGATCACGCGGATCTCGCCGCTCGGCTCGAGTGGTTGATCGATACGCTGATCCTGCGCGACCAGCTTCCCCCGCGCTTCAAGCAGCTCGCCGCGAAGGTCCACGGCGACAAGGCGAAGGTCCAGCTCGCGATGTTCCGCGACAAGTACGCGGTCTCGAACAACGAGATCGACTGCGCGGCGCGGCTCCACTTGTGCGGCGCGCGCTGCTGCACGTTCGATGTCACGCTATCAGCGCAGGACGTCGCCGAAGGCAAGCTGCCGTTCGTGATCGAGCAGCCGTACATGTTGCCGCGCGATCCGGACACCAAGCGCTGCGTGTGCATGGACGCGGACGGCGCGTGCACCGTGTACGCGCACCGGCCCGGCGCGTGCCGGATCTACGACTGCCGCAACGACGCGCGGGTGTGGATCGACTTCGAGGCGCGGATCGCGACACCGCGGGCTGCACCCGGCGATCACTGACGCCCGCAGCGCGTCCCACATCCCCGCCTGGCGCGGCGCCGAACCCGGCGCCGAATCGGGCCGTGGTCCGGGCATTTGCACGGGTGGCCAAGAATCGTGGCGAACCCTGTCACATCCGGTCCGTGCCGGCTCGACCGTTCCATGTTCGAGCTCGCCGCCATCGCTTGAAGGAGCCTTGATGACCCACGAACGCGATCAGTCCCACACCCGTGCGACCTCCGGTTCCACCGCGGAGCTCGACGCGACCACCGCGCCCGGCCGCGCCGCGCGCACCGACGCGCTGATCGGCCCGAACGGCCCGCGGCCCTCCGGCCTGCTGATGCGCAACGGCGCCGGCAGCGTCGCGCCCGATGCGGAGCACGCGGTCGGGGCCGCCGCGAGCTCGACCGGCCACGCGCTCCCAGATCAGCTCAGGAGCAAGTTCGAGGGCTCGCTCGGCACCGACCTCGCGGACGTCCGGATCCACACCGGGTCCGCGTCGGTGTCGGCGGCGGCCGCGGTCGGCGCGAAGGCCTACGCGCTGGGCAACGATATCCATTTCGGTGCAGGGCACTACGCTCCATCGTCCGAGTCCGGACAACGATTGCTCGCGCACGAGGTCGCGCACACCGTGCAGCAGCGCGGAGGCTCACCGACGCGCCAGCACAAGCTCGAGGTGTCGTCCTCGGGCGATCACTTCGAGCTCGAAGCGGATCGCGCGGCCGACGCGATGATGACGGGGAGCGCCATGGTGGTTGGCAGCGGTGGCCGCAGCATCCAGCGCGAGGAAGAGGAAAAGGAAAAGGAAGAGTCGGAGAGCGGCAACTCCCAGGCGTCGGTCACGGTCGGCGACAAGACCACCACGTATGGAGTGAGCAAGGACGGCAAGAAAACCGCCCTGAGCGAGACCCGGGAGTTCGAGCTGGCGCCGTTCGGGCCCAACGAGGTGTGCGGCACACCACCGCTGTTCGTGTCCGGTGGCCTCTCCGCGAAGGTGATGGCCGCCTACACCCAGGCGACGAACGACAAAGGAGAGGCCGTGAACACCCTGCTCAAGGGCAGCATCTCGGTCGAGCTCGCGGGCAAGCTCCTGATGGGAGCGGCCGTGAAGGAGCTCGGCAAGGTCGGGCTGGAGGGTGTGGTGTCCGGCAGCCTGGCGCTGCCGACGAGTGTCAAGATCACGGACTCCGGGAAGCTCGAGCTCCCCAAGGACATCGTTGCACCGATCCTCGTCGAGGTAACGATCGGCTTGGTCGGCGAAGTCGGTGATAAGTCCAAGAAGCTCGGTGGCGCGGTGACCAGGACCCTCACGAGCTTGAAGGCCGGAGAGATCACGCTCAACGATAGTGGCGTCCACTTCAAACACTGCAGCTGGGGGGCGGTCGAACAAGCCGGCAAGGACCTGCTCTGGAACAGCGCCGAAACCCTCCTGCCGGGTGGCCCCCTGATCGAGCGCTACGAGCGCGACAAGAACGCTCAGGCGGAGCTCGACAAGAGCACCAAGGAGGACAGCGAGGCCGTGAATAAATTCGGCTCGGGCGATCAAGCGTACGTCCCGAGCATGGTCCCCACGTCGAACGGCCAGGCGGCGAGGGAGGCCGATGGTCACATCGAGCTCCGCAAGAAGATCGCCGCTGCCGCGGTGTTCAACGCCGCGAACGTCTCGGATCCTCGGTGGTGGAAGCATGGTGCGGACAGCACCTGGAATGCGGCCACCATCAGCCGCATGAACGGAAACCGCTTGCGGGTGAAGTTCGAAGCGTGTGACGGCGGCAACGAGCT
>JBDTEH010000185.1:0-13518 GCA_039922635.1 Kofleriaceae bacterium
ACGCCGCGCCCGAGCTGGATCGTGAACGACGCGCCGGGCTCGATCGACTGCAAAGGCGACGTCGGTGTCACCTGCGTCGGCGTCTCGCAACCCGTCGCCTCTCAGGAAGAGGCCGAGGACGAGGCGAGCGACGCGGCCTACGAGGGCATCGCGTTCGAGCTGGCGAAGGATCGTTCGATCTCCGGGATGCTGCCGAGCATGCTCGACACCCGCGCCGCCGCGTTCGCCGCGGTCGCGCGCGATCCGCAGAGCGCGCAGGCCAAGCGCGATGTCCACGACGGCCGCCACGCCGCGGCGCGCGTGCTCAAGCGCACGGCCGGCCCGGTCGGCGCGCGCTACTGGGAGTCCTACGACACGCCCGAGGGCAAGCGCTTTGTCGCGTTCGCGCAGGTCGGGATGCCACGGGTCGACGCCGGCAAGTGGCTCGCCCGCGCGGTCGTCACCGACTCGGCGCTTGGCGCGACCGCGATCGACTTCGTGCCCGAGCTCGGCTGGCGGTTCCCGAAGCTCGATCACGGTGCCGTGATCACCAAGCTCGATCACGGGCCGATCCAGGACCTCGGCCTCGCCGAGCACTACATCGTGCTCGCCGTCGACGGCCACGACATCCCCGATGCGGCGACCTTCGCGAAGGTGGTCGCGGCCGACTATGCGATGTTCTCGGATCGCGGTGGCCAGCTTCACCTGCTGGTCCAGACCGAGACCGGCGACCCGCGCGACTTCTCGACGACGCTCGCGGGTCGACCGATCGAGGTGCCGGCCAAGCACGGTAGCGGCGCGCACTCGTCCGAACACTCGAACGGCGTCAACGTCTGGGACAACTTCGGCGGCAATCGCCGGGGCACCCGCGACGACCCGACGCAGTAGAGGCGCTACCCACCCAGATGGTCGTGCTCGACGCTGCGCGGCTTGAGCCGGTTCTGCTTGGGCGGCTCGGGCTCGCGCGGTGGCTCGGGCTCGGTTGGCCCGGGCTGCGGGATCTCGGGCTTGGGCCGCTCGGGGTCGGGGGCGCCCGGCTCGGCGGGAATCTCGGGATCGTCGTGTGCCGGGTTCGGGATCTCCGGCTTGGGCGACTCGGGTTGTTGCGCGGGCGGCGTCGGAATTTCGGGGATCTCGGGCACGCCGACACAAGGTTGCAAGCAGCGCGCCGTCGAGCTGGAATCCGCCGCGCGCTCGGGCGCGCTCGGGCTCGGTCAGCCTCGTGAATGCCGCGCCAAGCTCCGGCGTCTCAGCGACCCAGTGATGGACCTCGATCGCCGTCTTCCGAACCGCGCCATCGCGCGTGATGCTACCGTCGTGACGATGGGTTGGCTGAGTCTCGCCGTGCTCCTGGCCACTACCGCGACCGCGGTCGCGAAGCCGAGCGAGAAGTTCACCAAGGAGTTCCAGGCAGGTGTAGACGCGTATCGCCTCGGCAAGCTCGAGGACGCGCGGGGCCACCTCGAACGCGCCAAGAAGCTCGACCCGAAGCTCCCCGGGACCTATCGGTTCCTGGGTGCCGTCGCGCAGGCGCAGCAGCGCTGGGACGACTGCATCGCGAATGCGCACGAGGCGCTGCACCTCAATCCGGCATCGAGTGAAGCACCGGAGACCAAGAAACTTTACGATGGCTGCCGCGCGTCGGCGGGCCGGATGCCCTACCGCGGGGCCGCGCTCGGCGAGGCGGCGGCGATCGCGGTGGTGACGAGCGTGCCGGGCGCGACGGTCCGGATCAACAAGCTGTCCTATGGCGGCACGCCGCTCGCGCCGCGCCGGATCTCGGCGGGGGCGCTCGTCGTCGAGATCACGAAGGCCGGGTACAAGCCGGTCGTGGTCAAGGTCGACGCCCTCGCGGGGATCGTGAACGACGTGGTCGTCGAGCTCGAAGAGACGCCCTAGCTGGGCCGCGCGACCACACGTACGCCGCGGTGGGCGTCAATCCGTGCGCGCTCTTGTGGCCAAGAGCTAGATTTCGGCGGCGCGCAGACGTAACATTCTGATCGGGGAATTTGCGCGGACTAGTCGCGACCAGTCTCCTCGCGTTGTTTGCGGGGTGCGTTAATGGTTTTCAGGGGTCGAACATCCAGTTCGACTTCTCGAAGGCCATGCCGATCTCGCCCGCCGGAACGCACTACTCGGTCTACGCGTTCCAGGACGATGCGATGGCGGGCCGGATCTTCCAGCTCCAGCAGTTCGAGGTCCACGACATCGTCACGTTCGACTCGCCGTGCTTCATCGACGTCGGCGACCACGTGCCGCACCCGGGCCTCCACGTCTCGCAGTACGCGAAGGTGATCGGGATGGACGTCGGGATTCCGGACATCACCAATCCGCCCCCGAACGCGACCGAGCAGGACAAGATCACCGCGGCGACCGCGGTCCAGCGCCAGAACAACGTCGCGTTGATCGGCGGCCTGGTCACCGGCTACCTGCCGATCAACGCCGTGACCTCGGCCTCGACCGCGGTGTACCCGGCGGTCGGGACCGATTGCTCGGACGCCAACGGGATCCCGCCGCCGACCTGCACCGACGCGGTCTCGAACCAGAAGCGGCTCGCGATGTGCCAGGCGTTCTGGGCCGCGAATCCGGACTACTACGAGGGTACGGATCGGATCCTGACCTCACCGCTCAACGGCACCGCGCACGGCAACGTCGACGGCGTCAACCCGGTCAACATGGCGCCGGTCGGCGGCGCGCAGTTCTTCATCGACGAGGTGCTCGACGGGTTCGACGGGTTCGCGGTCTATCAACAGATGGATGGCGCGGCGGCGGACGATCCGGGCACCCAGATCCTGGTCGGCGGCAAGGGCACCATGGAGACCCGCGGCGTCATCCACGTCCACCTGACGAATCCGACCAACGCGGCTCTGTTCGCCGACCTGGCGATCTTCTCGAACCTCGGAGCGGACGACGTCTCCTTCTAAGGAGGAGGGCAGCTCATGCGCATCACATCACTCATGATCCTCGCGTTGACGACCGCGGCCGCACCGGCGTGCAAGAGCATCGAGTGCGGTACCGGGACGATCGAACGCGACGGTAACTGCGCCCCGGCCGACGAGACCGTCGGGACCGCGACGTGCGGTCCGTTCACGATGGTGCACGGCAATCAGTGCGTGCCGATCTTTCCCCCCGCGATCTGCGATCCGGGCACGACCGAAGAGGATCTGGGCAGCGACGGCGTGATCACCTGCAAGGGCACCGGCGTCAGCGCGGGGTGCAGCGGCGACATCACCTGCCCGGTGCCGGCGTCGGGCAAGCAGACCATCTGCGGTCAGATCTACAACTTCGAGGACAACTCCAAGTTCCAGGGCGCCGCGACCGGCGCGACATGCACCGGGATGGAGTCGACCGGCCCGTGCGCGCTCCAGATCGTCGCGTTCGACGCCGTGGTGTTCGCGAACAACACGAAGAACAATATGCCGACGACGCCGCAGGACGTCGGCAAGGTCGTGATCGACGACTGCGGGCGCTACGCCGTCGAGGACGTCACGCCGCCGGGTGGGCCGTTCATCGCGCTCGGCTTCGACGACAAGGGCCAGCCGCTCGGGCCGAGCGGCCAGACCGTGACGACCGGCGTCGCGCTGCCGACCGCCGCCGATACGCGCACGCAGAAGTTCGAAGGCTTCGTGCTCGATCAATCGGTGATCGGGACCTGGACCGCCACCAGCGGTCCGAGCTTCGCGAACGGGATCTACGCGTCGGTGTTCCGTCAGCACACCTGCGACGGTGGCACCTGCATCGGCGATTCGTTCGCGACCCAGAGCGGCGTCGCGATCACGAAGATGGGCGGCGTGAACATGGCGAACGACTACTACTTCATGAACGAGGCGACCCGCCAGCACCTCGACGCGACGGCGAACGCGACGACGATGAACGGCACCGGTCTGCTCACCAACGCGGACGTCAACGACAGCCTGGTCTACTCGGGGACCGGGGGGATCACCGATACCGTGAACTGCAAGTGGGAGGCCCACGCGGCGGCGGATGTGGCCGGGTTGTTGTTCATCCAGATCTACCGAAAGACCGCGACGCTCGGACATACGTGCGCCGAGTAATCCTCACATCGCTCGCGGCGGTCGCGGCGGTCGCGGCGGTCGGGTCGCTCGCCGGGGGCGTGCATGCCGATCCGACCAGTGGCGTCGACGGCGCGCTGTTCCGGCCGTCGTACGACACCAACGGCATCTTCGCGGTCGAGGGCGCGCGGCTGATGGCGGTCCGCGACATCGCGTTCAAGCTGATCGCCGGCTACACCCAGTCGCCGCTCGACATCGCGGTGCCGGGGATCGGCCCGGCGGCGGGCGATACCGGCAAGGATCCGATCCTGAACTACGTCGGGACGCTCGACATGACGTTCGGGATGACCGTCACCGATCGGGTCGCGATCGGCTTCGACGTCGCCGCGTATCGCACGGCGGTCGGCGACGGCTACGGCGTGCGCGGCCGCTACGTCGCGAACGGCCCGATGACCGTGAAGTCGACCGGCCTGATCGCGCTGCGGCCGCTGTCGAACATCGATCCCTCGGCGAACCCCGACGACAAGAGCGCGTACCTCGGCGACGGCCTCGCCGGTCCGCTCGACGTGCGCGTCGGGTTGAAGCTCGCGCTCTACCAGGATCCACAGATCGCGCTGACCGCGATCGGCTCGGTGTTCCTGCCGTTCGGCGATGACGACATGCTGCTCGGCGACCACAACCTGGTCTACGAGCCCAAGCTCGCGTTCGAGTGGCGTCCAGATCGCATCCACCAGACCCGCGTCGTCGCGAACGGCGCGGTGCGGATCCGCAACCGCAGCGTGCTCCAGGGCTACGACACCCAGGACGCGACGATGACCGACGCGAACGCGAAGGCGTTCCTCGATGTCGGCTCCGAGGCGGTCGCCGGGCTCGGCTTCATGTACGAGCTCGCGCCGCGCCTGTTGCTCGGCGCCGAGGCCCAGGCGTTCATCCCGCTGCCCGACCTGTTCGATTACGGCGACTGCCGGCTGTACAGCGGCGCGAAGTGCTCGACGCTGGCGGACGCCGACTACTTCGCGGATGCCAAGCACGGCGACTTCACGGTGCTCGCGGATGCCGGGTTGATGATCCGGGCGTCCACCGATCTCACGCTGCAGTTGATGGGCGGCACCGGCCAGCTCGGCGCGCGCGGCGACGCGTTCCAGATCTCGGCCGGCATCCTCTGGGCGCCGCAGCCCGAGGGCGCCGCGGGACCGGGCCGCAACGACAAGGACGGCGACGGCATCCCGGACTCGGTCGACGCGTGTCCGGACGAGCCCGAGGACAAGGACGGCTTTCAGGACGAGGACGGCTGCCCCGACCCCGACAACGACGGCGACGGCATCCCCGATAAGGACGATCAGTGCCCGAACGATCCCGAGGACAAGGACGGCTTCCAGGATCAGGACGGCTGTCCGGACCGCGATAACGACAACGACGGGATCCCGGACGCGCTCGACAAGTGCCCCAACGAGCCCGAGGACAAGGACGGCTTCGAGGACGACGACGGCTGTCCGGATCAGGACAACGACGGCGACGGCATCCCCGACAAGACCGACAAGTGCCCGAACGAGCCCGAGACCGTCAACGGCTTCGAGGACGAAGACGGCTGCCCCGACGTGCGCGCGACGGCCGGTCCGGAAGAGCGGGCCGATCGGATCGACCTCAAGGGCCAGCCGATCGGGTTCGAGCGTAGCGGCAAGCTGACCACCGCGTCCAAGGCGCTGCTGGTCCAGGTCGCGTCGATCATCAAGCAGCGCAAGCTCACGATCCGCGTCGAGGTCCACGTCCCGCTCGGGACCAAGTCCTCGAACGGCAACGTGATCGCGGCGCAGAAGCGGCGGGACAAGCAGACCGCGCAACGCCGCGCGAACGAGGTGCTCGACTTCCTGATCGCCCAGGGCGTGCCGCAGGCCCAGGTCCAGGCCGTCTCGATCGGCTCGGACCGCCCGCTCGGTGCGGCCGCGGCGACCGACGCGATCAACGACCGCATCGATCTCATCAAGGCGCAACAAGGAGGGAGTCCGTGAAGCAACTCTTCTTGGCGTCGTTCTTGGCGTCGTTGCTGCTGGCGGGCCCGCTCGTCACGTCGGTCCGTGCACAGACGGTCTCCGACATCGAGGTCCCGGTCGTCATCATCGGCGATACCGATCAGGCGTCGGCGGACAGCGACGAGGCACTCGACCTCGCGAACATCGTGCAGTCCGCGGCCAGGAACATCACCACCGTCCAGGAGGCGCCCGCGATCGTCACGGTCGTCACCGCCGACGAGATCAAGGACCGCCAGTTCCAGACCCTCGAGGAGCTGATCGATACGGTGCCGGGTTGGTACCGCACCAACGTCTACTACTCGAACTTCGCGGAACCGTCCGTGCGCGGCCAGATCCAGGCCGTGCTGTACCTGCAGGATGGCCTGTCGCTGTTCGATTCGCAGGTCAATCTCCCGGCCGTCAACCGCGGCATGCCACTCGAGATGGTCAAGCGGGTCGAGATGATCACCGGCCCGGGCGGCGTGCTGTGGGGCGCGAACTCGCTGCTCGGCATCTTGAACGTGATCACCAAGGACGCCGAGGACGTCGACGGGCTCGAGGTCGGCGGCGGGGTCGGCGATGGCCCCGGCGATCGCAACATGGCGCGCGCGTACGCGATGGCCGGCAAGGTCGATGGCAAGTGGAAGTTCTTCGGCCACGCGAGCGTCGAGACCTACCAGGGCGCCGGCTTCGCCATGCCGCTGCTGTACTTCCACGACGCACTGCCGCAGCCGAACTCAGCCAACACGTACGGCCCGCTGGTCACGTCCGATCAGGCGCAATCGTTGAACGTCGACCTCAGCGCGAAGATCTCGTACGACAAGCTCCAGCTCCGGGTGTCGTTCCCGCTGGGCAAGATGTACAAGCCGCTCGGACTGTCGGGCAATCCCTCGCTCGACCAGCCCAACCCGAACGACCCGATGAACGTGTCGCAGCTCAACCGCTCCGACAAGTTCGATCGCTTTGCGGTGCTCGAGTACCGCACCCGCTTCGCGCACGACCAGGCCGGCATCACCGCGCACGCATACGCGCAGCAGTCCGTGCGCGGGTTCATGCCGCTGCAGGTGTTGGCCCCCTCGCCGCTGCTCCCCGGCGGGCTGTCGTTCGACTCGACCATCGTCGCGTATCGCGCGGGCGCCGCGGTCGATGGCGATGTCGAGCTGACCAGGCAGCTCCGCGTGCTGTACGGCGGCGAGGCGTTCCACGAGTGGACGCCCTCGGTCGAGAGCTCGGTGCTGCCCGGCCCCTACAACGACAACCTGCTGCCGCTGACCTGCCCGCGGATCTTCGATCCCACCCAGATGGCGCTCGTGCCGCTGCCGAACTGCCCGTTGACGTTCGGCTACCCGGGCGATCGCACCGTGCTCGGCGCGTACATCGATCCGCAGCTCCGCCCGAACAAGCAGCTGATCTTCGACGTCGGTGCTCGTGTCCAGGTCGCGCCGAGCTCGCTCGGCTCGATCGCGTACGAAGCGACCACCACGCTCGCCGGCACCGTGGTGTGGAACTTCATCCCGAACTGGCACGTCAAGCTCAACTACGTCGAGGGGTTTCGGCCGCCCGTGTTCGACAACCTGCTGTCGAACGGTGAAGGCGTCCAGATCGGTGGTAACCCGGATCTCAAGGTCGAGCACTCGCAGGCCGCGCAGGCCGAGATCAACGCTCGTATCTTCAAGGGTGACCGCCGGATCCGCGAGCTGTCGTTTCGTATCGACGGCAGCTACACCCGGCTCCAGAACCTGATCCAGGTCCTGTCGGGCACGTACGCGAACACCGGCGACCGCGGCCTGGCCTCGGGCGAGTTCCTCGCGAAGCTCTACATCGAGGGCGGCCACCGCCTCGAGCTCGGCTACACCTACCTCGCCGGCGTGAGCGCGGACCGCGGCCAGCTGATCTCGCTACCGAACCACTGGTTCAACCTCGCGACGGTGTGGAACCTCGTGACCAACAAGCTGACCGCGACCACCAACCTCAAGGTCTCCGGCGCCGCCGAGGATCCGAACCGGCTCGTCGAGTATCGCAACCTCATGCCCGGCTCGACGGCCTCGATCACGGTCAACGCGACCGACCTCGTGCTCGATCGGCTGCCGCCGATCGCCGAGCTCACGCTCGGCCTGCAGTACATGCCGACCTCGAAGCTCGCGATTCGCGCGACCGTGTACAACGCGTTCTGGGCGCACGGATACACGCCCGATGCGTTCGGCGACTACGAGCCGCACCTCGAGTACCTGCCGAACCCGTACGAAGGGTTCCGCGCGTACCTGTCCGCGATGTATCAGTACTAGCCCCTGATTGGCCGTGGCCGTGATCGTGGCCGTGATCGTGGCCGTGATCGTGATCGGTCCCGTGATCGTGGCCGTGCACCTGAACGTGAACGCTACCGTGATCGTGATCGCCACCCTTGACGATCAGGGACCATGTTCCCGATCATCGATCGGCGGTTGCGTGACTCTCGTCCACGGGGCAGATCACGATCACGGTAGCGTTCCCGTTCCCGTGCACGGCCACGATCACGGGGGCGATCACGATCACGATCACGATCACGATCACGATCTGCGTTTTGATGCGCGCACGACTCAACCGACCGGCCGCGGGCCGATCTTGACACGGCACGTCATCCAGCCGACGATGCCTACCGGACGGTCGGTAGGTAACGGTCATGGCGCTGAACGTGTTAGAAATCCTTGGTGATCTCGCGGACCTCGCACGCTGCCAGCAGCGAAAAGCTGCGGGTGATCCTCCAGCACGCGGCACGCCTGATCTACCTCAAGGGGTTCGATGGCACGAGCATGCAGGACATCGCGGAGGCCTGCGCGATGACCAAGGCCGGGCTCTACCATCACATCGCCACCAAGGAGGCGATGCTGCTCGCGATCATGCACTACGGCATGGATCTGTTCGAGGAGCGGGTGCTGGCGCCGGTGCAGGACATCGCGGATCCGCTGGCGCGCCTCAAGGCGACCCTGGCGAACAACGTCCGCCTGGTGACCCACGACTCGACCAAGGAAGTGACGATCATCCTGCACGAGCACTCGACCCTGACCGGCGAGGCCAAGCGGGCGATCAACGCGCGCAAGAAGCAGTACGTGCAGTTCCTCGAGCGCGCGTTCGAGGAGGCGATCGCGAACGGCCAGATCCGCAAGGTCGACCCGACGCTCGCCTCGTTCAGCTTCCTGGGTACGGTGCTGTGGACCTACAAGTGGTATCGCTCCGATGGAGCGCTGCGCCCGCAGCAGCTCGCGGATGGCATCGGCGACCTGTTCTTCCACGGCCTGATCGCGTAGAGGTGTGCGCGTGAGGCCGGTCGGCCCGGTCGGCCCGGTCGGACCGGTCGGAATCGACGCGATGGCTGTCGCGATCCCGCGGCGCTATATCGAGCTCGCGGAGCTCGCAGAGGCGCGCGGCGTCGCGCCCGCGAAGTACACGCAGGGCCTCGGCGCGATCGAGATGGCGGTCGCGGATCCCTCGGAGGACACCGTCGCGCTCGCCGCGGAGGCCGGCCGGCGCGCGCTGAACGCCGCGCGACTCGATCCGGATCAGCTCGGCCTGCTCGTCGTCGGCACCGAGACCGGGGTCGATCACAGCAAGCCCGTCGCGTCGTTCGTGCACGGTCTGCTCGAGCTGCCGCGCGCGATGCGGGTCTACGATACCCAGCACGCGTGCTTCGGCGGGACCGCCGGGCTGGCGGCCGCGGTCGAGTGGATCGCCTCGGGCGCGGCCGCGGGGCGCAGCGCGCTCGTGATCTGCTCGGATATCGCGCGCTACGGGATCGGCACCGCCGGTGAGCCGACCCAGGGTGCCGGCGCGGTCGCCATGATCGTCGCCGAAGAGCCCGCGATGCTCGCGATCGATGTCGGGATCTCGGGCGCGTCGTCGACCCACGTCCACGACTTCTGGCGGCCGCTCGGTCACCGCGTCGCGGAGGTCGACGGTCACTACTCGGTGCAGTGCTATCTCGACGCACTCGCCGGTGCGTACCGCGGCTGGAAGCAGCGCGCGCTCGCGGCCGGGCTCGTCACCGCGGACGGCCTGGCGAGCGAGCAGCTCGCGGGCCTGTGCTTCCACGTGCCGTTCTGCAAGATGGCGAAGAAGGCCCACGTGCAGGTGCGGCGGTGCGATCTCGAGGATCTGCGCGCGGGCGACCCACGCGCGGTCCAGGACGCCGCCATCGAGGAGGCGGCGGCGACCACCGCGTATCACGCCCAGGTCGAGGCCTCGCTGGCGGCGTGCGCCCGCGTCGGCAACATCTACACCGGCTCGCTCTACCTCGCGCTCGCGGGGCTGCTCGATCGCGGGCGGGATCGCGACCTCGCCGGCGAGCGCCTCGGCCTGTTCTCGTACGGCAGCGGCTGCACGAGCGAGTTCTTCTCCGGCGTCGTCGGCCCGCGCGTGCACGAGCGGGTCGTGGCGCTCGATCTCACCGGCGTGCTCGCGGCGCGCGAGAAGATCACGATCGCCGAGTACGAAGCGATCATGGCGCTGACCGTACCGGCCGGTGACGAGGCGCGCCCCAACAGCTTCGCGTTCACCGGGGTCCGAGATCACCGCCGGCAGTACGCGCGTCGCTAGCAGACACTGTACGCTGCACGGGTGTCACGCCATCGCGAGCGCCATCGATCGGGGCGGGGCGGCTGGCTCCGTGCGGCCGTGCTGGGATCCAACGACGCGATCGTGTCGACGACGTCGCTGATGATCGGCGTCGCCGCCGCCGAGGTCGCACCGCGCGGCGTGCTGGTCGCGGGCATCGCGGGGCTCACCGCCGGTGCGCTGTCGATGGCGGTCGGCGAGTTCGTCTCGGTCAGCTCGCAGCACGACGCCGAGGCCGCCGACATCGCGAAGGAGTCGGCCGAGCTGCACGCCTCGCCCCAGGCCGAGCTCAAGGAGCTCGCCGGCATCTATCACAAGCGTGGGCTCGACCACGAGCTCGCGCTGGAGGTCGCGACCCAGCTCACCGCGCACGACGAGCTCGCGGCGCACCTGCGCGACGAGCTCGGGATCGAGCCCGAGAGCCGAGCCCGCCCGCTCCAGGCCGCGTGGATCTCCGCGCTCAGCTTCGCGACGTTCGCGCTCGTGCCCATCCTCGCGCTGGTCGCGTCGCCGCGCGAGCTCGCGATCTACACGATCCCGGCCGCGGCGCTGGTCGCGCTCGCCGCCTGTGGTGCGTTCGGCGCCTACCTCGGTGATGCCCCGATGGCACGAGCGGCGGCACGCGTGACCATCGGCGGTGGGATCGCGATGGCCCTGACGTTCGCGATCGGCCACCTCCTCGGCGTCGCGGCGACGTGACCGGCCTGCCCACACGGCCCGACCATCCGCTCGACGATTCTCCCGCAAAATGAGTTGGTTGGCACGCTCCGTGGCTGACCCTAGGGGTGATATGCTCCGCAAGCTGGCCGTTGTCTTGGTCACGCACGGGGAACCTTGTCGAAGCGCGTTCTCGCGATCTCCTCCGACCTCGATCAACTCCGGCGCATCGTCGCGACCCTCGAACGTGCGGGCGCGGAGGTCGATGCGGTGCGCAGTCCTTCCGCCATCGCGACCGATGTCATTCCCCATCGCTACGTGTTCTACGCGACCGCCGGCGGCGACACCGGCCAGATCGCGCCGCTGATCGCGAAGCTCCGCGATCGCGCGCACGTCACGATCGTCACGCCTCAGGCGTCGCTCTCGGACCTCACGAGCTACCTGCGCGATGATCGCGTCAACCACGTCGTGGTCGGCGAGGAGCTCGACCACGGCGTGTTCGTGACCGCGCGCAAGCTCCTCTCCGGGGACATCTTCGGCATCGAGAAATACCTGCCCGAGGCCACGCCGGTGCAGTACGCCCGGATCCGCGACTTCGAGGGCCGCGGCAAGGCGATCCAGACCGTGCTGGACTTCGCCGAGCAGCACAAGCTGCGCCGGCAGGTCCGCAGCGCGATCGGCTCGGTCTGCGAAGAGCTGCTGATGAACGCGCTCTACGACGCGCCGATCGATGCCGACGGCAAGCAGATCTTCGCGGAGGTCGATCCGCACGATCGCGTGAAGACTCGCTCGCCGCGCCCGGTCTCGATCCGCTACGCCGCGACCGATCAGCTGTTCGCGGTGGCCGTGCGCGATCGGTTCGGTCGGCTCGCGAAGAACACGATCCTGTCGTACATCGACAAGTGCATCGTCCAGCCCAACCAGATCGATCGCAAGACCTACGGCGCGGGGCTCGGCCTGTATCTCGTCGCGAACGCGGCCGCGTCGTACGTCGTCAATGTCGCGTACGGCATCGCGACCGAGGTGGTGTGTACGTTCGATCGCGGCGCCAAGACGCCGCTACGTCTCGTCGGGGTGTTCGTGCACCCCGGCGGCGCGGAGATGTTGAAGCACGGTCCGACCGCAGAGATCACGATCGATACTCCCGCGGACGGGGCCGATGGCTGAGCGCCAGTTCGGCCCCTACCGCCTCGTTCGACAGATCGCCGTCGGCGGCATGGCCGAGATCCACCTCGCGAAGACCAAGGGCATCGCCGGGTTCGAGAAGTACGTCGCGCTCAAGATGATCCATCCGAACTTCGCGGAGGACGACCAGTTCATCCAGATGCTGGTCGACGAGGCGAAGATCGCCGTCCAGCTCAACCACGGCAACATCGCGCAGACGTTCGACCTCGGCCGGGTCGGCGAGACGTTCTACATCACGATGGAGTACGTCGACGGTGCGGATCTCTACAAGCTGCTGCGCCGCGGCTCCGAGCTCGATCTCGAGATGCCGCTCGACGTGTGCGCGTTCGTCGTCAAGGAGGTCGCGAGCGCGCTCGACCACGCGCACCGCAAGCGCGATCACAACGGCCAGTCACTCGGCATCGTGCACCGCGACGTGTCGCCGCAGAACGTCCTGATCAGCTACGCGGGCGAGGTCAAGCTCGTCGACTTCGGCATCGCGAAGGCGACGATGAAGGCGCGCCAGACCGCGGCCGGCGTGATCAAGGGCAAGTACTACTACATGAGCCCGGAGCAGGCCTGGGGCGATCCGATCGACCTGCGCTCCGACATCTTCTCGGCCGGCATCGTGCTCTACGAGCTGATCACGGGCCAGATGCTCTATCTCGAGGAGGATCTGCACAAGCTGCTCGACATGGCGCGCCGCGCCGACATCGCGCCGCCGTCGACGCTGCGCAACGGCATCCCGCCGCAACTCGAGCGCATCGTGATGCACGCGCTCGCGAAGGTGGCGGGCGAGCGCTACCAGAGCGCCGGCGACCTCGCGACCGACCTCGAGCGGTTCCTGCACGCGTACTCGCCCGTGTTCACCGCGGGCAAGGTCGCCGCGCTGATGCGCAAGATCGTCGGCGATCCGGTCGCGGTGCCCGACCTCGCCCACGTGCCGGAGATCGAGGTCCGCGACGGCCCGATCTCGACGCACACGCTCAACACCGAGGACCTGATCCACTCGAGCGACGAGCTGCGCGACGAGAACAGCATGATCTTCAGCCTCGATCAGCTCCAGGGCCAGCTCCAGGGCCAGCCCCAGGGCCAGCTCCAGGGCCAGC
>JBDTEH010000186.1:0-6282 GCA_039922635.1 Kofleriaceae bacterium
CGCAGCGATGCCCGACGCTGCGGCAGATGAGGACCAACAACGGATGCGGTACTACCTCAACATCTGGGCCGACCTGATGCGTCGCGACGTTCAGTCCAAGCGCGCCTACGACTTCGCAGGCGAATGCCAGTCCCTGACCGACCTCGCCAAGGGTCACGGCGGCTGCCGCGAGTGAGCGAAAGGACCGCTCGATCGGTCACCGGGTAGGGCGCCCGAATACGCATGCGCTGCATCGTCCTGCCTAGATAGACGTCGTCCGGAAGCACGTTGATGCGGTGCGGGTCTCGGCAGCGGCGGCGTGGCCGCAAGCGGGGAGTCGGTCCCGAGGCCCGAGGGGCCCTATCGCTGACGTATGATGCGCGCGTCGTGGCCAACCTGTCGCGCCCATCGGCGCATGCGCTCCTGCACGGCATCGTGTTGCTATGGGGATGCACCGCGATCCTCGGCCACCAGATCTCGATCAGCGCGGTCCCGCTGGTCTGGTATCGGCTCGCGATCGTCGTCGCGGTGCTCGCGGTGTTCGTCCCCGCGCGCGGGCATGCGCTGCGGGTCCCGCGCGGCGCGGCGCTGCGTTATGCCGGCGTCGGCGCGGTGGTCGGCGTGCACTGGCTGTGCTTCTACGGCGCGATCAAGGTCGCCGGCATCGCGACGGCGGTGCTGACGCTGTCGACGATGGCGTTCTTCACCGCGTTCCTCGAACCGATCGCGTTTCGCCGCCGGCTCGATGTCCGCGAGCTCGCGATCGGCGCGGCCGTGGTGGTGGGCGTCGCGCTGCTGCTCCAGGTCGAGCTCCATCCCGGCTCGCTCGGCCTCGCGCTCGGGCTCGGCTCGGCGCTGTTCGCGTCGACGTTCGGCGTGATGAACGGCAGGCTCGCGGCACGCGAACCTCCGGAGCGCTTGATGCTCTACGAAGCCGGCGCCGCGTTCGTCGTCGTGAGCGCGTGCTTCGTGGTCGTGCCGTCGCAGTTCGTCATGCCATCGGGCGCCGATTGCGGCTGGTTGCTCGTGCTCGGCGTGATGTGCACGGTGGTCCCGCAGGTGCTCGTGCTCCACGTGCTGCGCACGCTGTCGCCGTTCACGGTCGCGGTGACCACGAACCTCGAGCCGGTCTACACGCTGATCCTCGCCGCGCTGCTGTTTCCCGGCGACGAGCCGCTCGGCCTGAGGTTCTACCTCGGCGCCGCGGTGTTGCTCGGGCTCGTGATCGCGAACGGCGTGCGCAAGGTGCCTAGGCCAGCATCGCCCGCACCCGCGCCAGCAGCACCTCCGGCGTGAGCGGCTTCTGGATCAGCTCGACATCGGGATCGAGCACCCCGTGGTGGCCGAGCTTGTCGTCGGTGTAGCCCGACATGTAGAGCACGCGCATCCCGGGGCGCAGCTCGACGAAGCGCGCGGCGAGCTGGCGGCCGCTCATCTTCGGCATGATCACGTCGGTCAGCAGGAGGTGGATGTCGCCGGTCACGCTCGCGGCGGTCTGCAACGCGCGCTCGCCATTGTTGGCATCGAGGACCTCGTACCCAGCGCCGCGCAGCACGTCGCAGATCAGCGTGCGGACCTCGACCTCGTCCTCGACGACGAGGACGCGAAACTTGCCACCGACGTGCGTGATCGTGCGTGGCACCAGCGGGCCCTGAGCTGCGGGCGGGTTCGCGACCGCGATCGCCGGCAAGTAGACCCGAAACGTCGCCCCGTGACCGACCTCGCTGTCGACCGTGAGATGGCCACCCGATTGCTGGACGATCCCCATCACGGTCGACAGGCCGAGCCCGGTGCCCTTGCCGAGATCCTTCGTGGTGAAGAACGGCTCGAACAGGTGCGCCTTGGTCGCGTCGTCGATACCACTGCCGGTATCGGTGATCGCGAGCGTGTTGTAGTCGCCGGCGTCGAGGCCGAGCACGTGGCTGCGCTCCACGAGCGAGCAATGCGAGGTCTCGAGCGTGAGCACGCCGCCGCCCTGCATCGCATCGCGCGCGTTGACCACGAGGTTCATCACGACCTGTTCGACCTGGCCGGCATCGACCATCACCGCGTCGCGGTCCGGAGCCGTGAGGATGCGGAGCTCGATGTCCTCGCTGATCAGACGGCGGATCATCCCCTCCATCGCGCGCACCGTCGCGCCGAGCGCGAGCGGCTTGGGTTCGAGGACCTGGCGGCGGCTGAACGCGAGCAGTTGCTTGGTCAGCTCGGCCGCGCGCTGCGCGGCGCGATCGATCTGCTCGACGTCGCGCGCGTTACGGCTGTCGCGCGGCAAGCCCTTCTGCAGGATCGAGCAGTAGCTGAGGATCACGGTCAGCAGGTTGTTGAAGTCGTGCGCGACGCCGCCGGCGAGCCGGCCGAGCGCCTCCATCTTCTGGGCCTGGCGGAGCTCGCCTTCGAGCCGCTTGGTCTCGCGCAGGTCGTGCTGCACGGTCGCGAACCCGAACGGGGTCCCGGCGGCATCGCGCAGCAGGAACGAGCTGATCTGCGTCGCGATCAGCTCTCCGGTCTGCTGGTGGCGCAGCACGCCCTCGCCTTGCCAGCTCCCGTTGTCGCGGATCATCTCGGCCCGCGATAGCCCGCCGCTGGTATGAAAATCGGCGAGCGTCATCGTGCGGACGTCGTAGTCCGGCGCGATGCCGACGAGCGTGCGGCCGGCGGCGTTGACGAACAGGACGCGCCCCTCGAAGTCCGCCATCGCGATCATGTCCGTGCTGTTCTCGATCAACGCGACGAACGTCTTGGCTTGCTCCTCGGCGGCGGCGCGCTGGCCGAGCTCGCGCTGCAAGGACTCGAACAGCTTCGCGTTCGCGATCGCCATCGCCGCATGCTCGCTGAGCATGCGCGCGAACACGACGTCGTACTCGCCGAACGGCGGCGTGCCGGGCTCGAACCGGAACAGCGACACCACGCCGAGCCGGCGGCCGCGGACCTCGAGCGGCACCGCCAGGAAGCTCCGGATCCCGAGCGTGCGCACCGCAGTTCCGAACGCGGGCTCGGCGTGGCCGGCCAGCTCCGCCGGGTCGATGGTCGGGATCAGCACGGGCTTACCGGTCGCGATCACCTCGGCGGCGTGGCCAGTGCGGTCGCGGCCCTCGACCTCGGTCAGCGCCGCTCGCAACAGCTCGATCACGCTCGGGTCTCGCGCCCATGCCGCATGTTGCTGCAGCCACGTGCCGTCGTCGCGCGCGAGCGACACCACGCACGCGTCGCCGAGCAACTCCGTCAGCTTGCGCGCGACGGTGTCGAGCAAGCCGGCGTGATCGGTCGTGACCTCGGCGAACGCGTGAAACGCTTCCGACAACGCCAATAACCGTTCGTTTGAAGGATCCACCGCTTCACCGATGATCTACGATCATCGGATGCCACGCTACATCGTCGTCCATCATGCGCCGGGTGTGACGCCGGAGGGGTTTCGGCAGAGCACGCCGGCGGTGATCGAGAGCAAGTACGCGACCTTCGTGCAGTGTTACGTGAACATGGTCGATGGCCTGGTTGTAAATCTCTACGATGGCGAGAATGAGCAGGCGGTGGCGCGCGAGCTCGAGCGGCTCGGCTTTCCGTTCGACGAGATCAAGGAGCTGCAGTTCGCGGCCAGCCTCGCGGACCTCCAGCAGATGGTCGCCGGATGACGATGGTGACGACGACGGCGACCTGGTTTGGTAAGCAAGCGCAGAAGCGCCCGCTCAAGGTCAACGTGTTCGCGCACATGATGGCGCACCAGGGGATGCTCGAGCAGCTGCCGCTGTTCCCCTACTTCGGCCCGGGCGACATCGTGCCGGCCGGCGCGCTCTCGCTCACGTTGCCGGAGGCGCCGCGCGTGCACTTCTTTCACGACAACGACGTCCCGGAGGTCATCCTGTGCATGGCGAGCGAGGGCGGCCTGATCGCGACCGGCCAGCTCTATCTCCAGCACGGCAGCCACGGCGTGACCCCGTTCATCCGCCAGGCCGCCGGCGACGAGGGCAAGCATTACCAGATCTCGTTGATCATCATCCGCATCAAGGCCGAGCCGCCGCAGAACGAGGCGTTCGTGCTGCGCTGCCCGACCTGCAACGAGGTCGCGTTTCGCGTCGATCGTGATGTCTGGCAAGCGCCGGCGCACGCGCACTACCCGGAGCTCGCGAACATCCGGTTCTACGCCGACGCCGTCGACGAGTATAACCGCGAGCCACGCGTGTGCCCGAACGGGCACGACCAACCGCGGTTCCCCGGCGAGCTGATGGGCTGGCGCCGCTACGTCCAGTACGTCGAGCTCGCGAACCGCGCACGGGGCGATATCGAGAAGGCGTCGCGGCCCACGTGATCGAGCGCAAGAAGACGCTCAACGTGTTCAAGGATGCGCGTGCTGCGTGGGGCTCGTACGACGACTTTCCGGTTGGCCAACCGGGTACCGATCCGATGCCGCACCTGTCGCGTAACCGCTGCGCGCAGCCGTTCTTCCTGGTCAGCGAGGCCGATCAGGTCGTGATCCAGATGGCGGGCCGCGGCCGGATCGAGCTCCACGGTCACGACGCGATGACGCTCGAGCCCGGCGATACCGTCTACGTGCCGGCGTGCGTGCCGAGCCGGCTCGTGCCCGACGGCGAGAACGTCCAGATCCGGCTCAAGGCCGAGCCCGCGGTGCGCGAGGCGGTCGCCTGGTTCTGCGGCTGCGGCGCGCTCGTACACGCGATCGAGATCGCGCCGGACCTCGTGCAGGCCGCGTACCTCGCGGCCGTCCACGCGTTCAACGCGAGCACGCGGACCTGTGCGAGCTGCGGTGCCGTGCATCCGCCGGCCGAGCTCGGCGATACCGCGTGGGATCAGGTCGCGGCGGCGCTGCGCTGACGATCGTGTCGTGTTCGGCGTCGCGGCGAGCTGGCGGTACGGACCGGTACGCGTGCGATTCGCTGCGTGGGGTCAGAACGAACGCGGCTCGAACACGAGGTGGCGCATCGCGTTGGTCGGATCGATCAGCTCGATCGGGAAGTACGCGTCCTCGTCGGGCTCGTGAACCAAGTGAAAGCACGTGAAGCTGAGCACGTGCTCGCGGGGAATCCGCTTCGCGCGCCGCTGGACGAGCCGTACCGGTGCATGGAATTGCCGGGTCATGACCTGTGAAGGAGCAACCCGCGGGCCAGCTGATAAATGCCCGAATTCGGGTCGCACTCCCGAGCCGGCGACTGCCACCCCTGCAGTGGCTGCGATCCGACTCGCCAAATCGGCAGTGCGGCGCGAACCGGGTTGTCGGTGACCTTCGCACGGCCTTCGGCAGTGCTACGCGCCGGGCGTTCGCCCGACTTGTCGACACGAGCCGGGGATCGGCCCCACGTGGGGCCGGGCCGGATCCCAGGCCGAACTCAGGTGGGGCCGGCGACTCCGATCGTCGACAGGCGTCGGCCGCGGAATCGCGAACCGTGCTCGCTCCACATGCCGGCGAGATCGACCCCGATCGCGGTATCGACCCCACGTGGGGCCGGCCGGGATCCCGCGACTCCGATCATTGACACGCGTCGGCCGCGGGATCGCGAACCGTGCTCGCTCCACACGCTGGCGAGGTCGATTCCGATCGTGACTTGTTTCATCGACCAGCACGACGACGGACATCTGTGCTCGATCTCTCGAACGCGTCGGAGCAGATCTCGCTGTCACCTATTCGGCGCACGTCATCGTTTCTTGCTTGACGCTTCTTTGGCCACGCGCGCGACCGATCCGTCATCACGATCCTGGTCGCGCGTCAGACGCTCTCACGACGCCGCTGCTGCGACGGTGCGCGTCGTCCGTATTCGAATTGCCTCGACTCGCGTTTCGTCGTCGAGAACGCACGTGGCAGCGACGAAAATCCCGGTGCTATGAACACATCACGGGGCCAGGGAAAAAAGGAGACCGACATGTTTCAGGGTCAACAGGTGGAGACGAGAGGGAACGTGTTCGCCGGCGGCGGGCGGCGCAGCTGGCAAGAGATCGATCGCGAGCTGCGCACGATCGCGAAGCGTCGCTGCGCGATCGACGCCGAAGAGGCGGTGTTGCTGTGCGTGGTCGTACGGCGCGAGATCTGGCGCGAGCTCGGCAAGGCGTCGTTGCTCGAATATCTCGAGGGCGTGCTCGGCTTCGGGCCGAAGGCGGCGAAGGAGCGCGTCCGCGTCGCGCTCGCGCTCGCCGAGTTGCCGGTGCTCGCGGAGGCGCTCGCGAGCGGCGAGCAGAGCTACTCGGCGATCCGCGAGTTGACGCGCGTCGTGACCGCGCAGACCCAGGTCGCGTGGTGCGATGCCACGCGCGGCAAGAACGTTCGCCAGATCGAAGATCTCGTCGCATGTCATCGGC
>JBDTEH010000187.1:0-9613 GCA_039922635.1 Kofleriaceae bacterium
CGACGGCTTCGAGGTGCTGCGCCGGATCCGCGCGGCTCGCGGCAGCGCGCGCAGCACGCCGGTGATCATGCTCTCCGCCCGCGCCGCGGAGCTCGATCGCGTGCGCGGCCTCGAGCTCGGCGCGGACGATTACGTCACCAAGCCGTTCTCGTTGATGGAGCTGCTCGCGCGCGTCACCTCGGTGCTGCGGCGGTCGCACGGCGAGATCCAGGAGCCGGTCGGCCTGGCTTTCGGCGCGCTCTCGATCGATCTGGTCGGCCACGTCGCGACCCGCGCCGGCACGCGCATCGAGCTGCCGAGCCGCGCGTTCGCGATCCTGAAGGTGTTCGCGAAGCGGCCCGGCGAGGTCGTTTCGCGCGACGTCCTGCTCGAAGAGGCGTGGGGATACGAGGACTATCCGAACACGCGCACCGTCGATAATCACCTCGTCAAGCTCCGTCGCGCGCTCGAGGAGGAGCCCGACAAGCCACGCTGGCTCGTCACGGTCCACGGTGCGGGGTACAAGCTCGACGTGCCGCGTGACGCCGTCCGGTTCGCGAGATCGGGCTCGGGTGGCTGAGCGCGATGACAACCTCGTGACATCGTTTTGCGACGTCGTGACGTCGTGCGATGAAGTGCACATCCACCGGCCGCGTCCATTTGCTATCAAGGTGGTGGGCGAGGCGATGGCGCCGGCATCAGGATCGAGCTCCTCCGGTGGGGCCGAACCGGGTGCCGGCGCCAAGCCGAGTTTGTGGCTCGTGATTTCTCTGATCGCGACGGTCGCGTGCTGCCATGACGATGGCCGCGCCGCGCGGCCCGCGGGCGCCGCACCCGGCGTCACACAACCCAGCGTCGCGGACCCCGCGACCGGGATCACGACCGACCTCGACGGCATCGCGCCCGAGTTCGGCGACGCCGTGATCGCAGCGCTCGCGGGGGACGAGGCCCGCGCGCGCATCGCGTTTCAGAAGGTCCTCGACGCACCCGATGCGCCGGCGCCGATCGCGGCCCGCGCCGCGCTCCACCTCGCGCAGCTCGAGAGTCGCGCCGGCAAGAGCCGCCACGCGCTCGATCTGTCGGCCCGCGCCGCGGCGCTCGCGCCCAACGACGGGGCGATCACCGAGGGCGTCGCCCAGGTCCAGGCGGACGTCGTCGCGGCGAGCGGTGGCGGTGACCTGCGTGGCCCGAAGGCCGGCACCGCGCTGCCCGGGGTCGACCCCAAGGTCGCCGATGCGTTCGCTCGCGCCGAGCGCTCGCTCGTGCGCGTCCACGCGATCCAGCCCCACCAGCGCCTCGAGATCTGGGCCAAGGAGGACGCGACCGAGGAGCTCGTCGCGATGTATCGCGCGATCCGCGACAAGGCCGCCGACCAGGCCGGCCCCGGCGCGCTCGCCCAGGTCGCGGCCGACTACCGGATCGGCAGCCTGTACCACGACCTCGCGCTCGGCTTGCTGTTCGGCGGCGCCGCCGAGCTTCGCGGTCGCGCGCTGGCTTATCTCAAGTTGGCCGCGAGCGCCTACCGGGCGAGCCTCGCCGGGCCCAAGCTGGCCGATGCGGAGCTGTGGCGGCTCGCCGCGGAGACCGATCTGCGCAACGCGCGGGACGTCCTCACGGCAGCCGGCGCGGCCGCCGGCGCGGCCGATTGAGCGACCCGCACATCTGCGGTTGACGAACGGCTACACACGCGCCGTTTGGACGGCGTACGGTAGCGACGTGCCGGTGATCTCGATCGACGGCGTGATCGTCACGCAGGACCGTGCGCTGGTCTCGGTGCTCGATCGCGGGTTTCTCTACGGGGATGGGCTGTTCGAGATCCTGCGCACGTGGCAGCGCTGCGCGGTCGATCTCGAGCTGCATCTCGATCGCCTGTGCGCGTCCGCGATCGAGCTCCACATGGCCGTCGATCGCGCGTCGGTCGCGCGCGCCGTGGCGGACGTGATCGCGGCGACCCAGGGCGAGCAGCGCTTGCGGATCATCGTCACGCGCGGGCAGGGCGGCGTGGCCACGCGCTTCGCCGACGTCCTCGGCGGCCGCACGATCGTGGTGGCCGAGCCGCTCGCCGCATCGCGCTCCGACGAGGTCGCCGAGATCAGCGCGGCGGTCGTCGACTACCCGCTCGCGCGCCGGGCCGGCCACGCCCACAAGACCCTGGCGTATCTCGATCAGCTGATCGCCAAGGAGCTCGCGGCCGAGGCCGGCGCCGACGAGGCGCTGCGCTGCGGACCGGACGGCACGGTCGTCGAAGGTGGGAGCAGTAACCTGTTCATCGTCACCCGCGGCATCGTCGTCACGCCGCCGGCCGCCGGGATCCTGCCGGGGATCACCCGCGGCCACGTCCTCGCGTGCTGCGCGGAGCTGCGACTGCCGTGGCAGGAGCGCGGCATCTCGCGCGACGAGCTCGCCGCGGCCGACGAGGTGTTCGTGACGAGCGCGATTCGCGGGATCGCCGCGGTGACCCGCCTCGACGGGCGATCGCACCAAAACGGCGTGGGAAGGATCACGAAAGAGCTGGCTCGGGCGTACGCCGAACGGATGAGGCGAGCTACTATGCGGGCTTAGCGCCATGGCACGTGACGCTCGGCAACTACGCCAGGAAGCAGCGGAGGCTACCGCCGCGGGTAGGCACAAGCGTGCGCTCGCGGCCTACCTCGAGCTCGAGACGCTCGAGTCCCGCGATGCGCAGTGGCCCAAGCGCGCCGGCGAGGTCTATCGCAAGCTCAGCCGCAATCACGACGCGATCGACGCGTTCACCCGCGCGGCGGATCGCTACGCGCAGGGCGGCTTCCTCGTCCAGGCGATGGCGGTGTGCAAGCTGATCCTGCAGATCGATCCCCGCAACCACGCCGCGCTGCAGCGGATCGCGGCGATGAACGAGCAGATCGGCGCCGGTCCGACCCGAGCGGTCACGATGGCCGATAACAACCCGAACCTCGCCGACAACACCGCGGTCGCGGCGCTGCGCCGTCGCGGCACGACCGAGCAGCAATCGGTGATCGACCTCGAGCTCGAGCCGCCGGTCTCGATCCCGCGAACCCGCACGCCGCAGCCGACGGCGCTGCCCGAGGTCCGGATGAACCCCGCCGGCGGGCGTTCGTCGACGCAGACCCCGCCGTTGGGGTCGTCGTCGCGCAAGAGCGACCGCGAGGCGATCGAAGAGCTCAACGATCTCGCGCTGCCGCGCACCAAGACCTCGAACGCGCAGTCGCAGATGGCGATGGCGCGCACCAAGTCCAAGCCGATCACGCTGCCGCCGAACTCCGGCATCGACGCGATCGAGCTCAAGACCGAGGTCCCGGATGCGTTCGAGCGCGAGGATAATTCGGGCGTGTACGTGATCCCGATCGATGACGCGGACTACTTCGTCGAGGAGGTGCGCCCGTCGGTCCCGCAGATCATCGTCGAGCCGGCGGACGAGGGGATCGAGGTCGAGGCCAGCGAGCTCGACGACATCGCCGAGCTCGACCTCGAGGACATCGAGGAGATTCCGCTGCCGGCGCCGCGCATGCTCGGCCAGGTCGCCGCGGAGGCGCTCGCCGCGACGCCCCTGTTTTCGGGGTTGTCGCAAGAGGCGCTCGAGTCGCTCGTCGCCGAGCTCCAGTTGATCCAGCTGTCGGATGGCGAGGTGCTGTTCTACGAAGGCGATCCGGGCGACGCGCTCTACGTGATCGTCGAGGGCGAGGTCGCGGTCCTGGCCGAGGGGCCGCCGCGGGTCGAGATGGCGCGCCTCGGGCCGGGGGCGTTCATCGGCGAGGTCGCGCTGATGACCGATCAGCCGCGCTCGGCGACCGTCGCGGCGGTCGCACCCGCGGAGCTGCTGCGCATCGATCGCGCGACCCTCAAGCGTGTGCTCGCGGCGCACGGCGAGGTGCTCGCGGCGGTGCTGCGGTTCGTGCGCGATCGGCTCGTCGATCGGTGGACCCGCACGAGCCCGTTGTTTCGTCCGTTCGATTCGAACGAGCGCCAGGCGCTCGCGTCGAAGTTCAAGTTCCTCGAGATCGACGCCGGCCGCGTGATGCTGCCCGCGGGCGTGCGCCCCGATGGGCTCTACATCGTGCTCGCCGGCCACTTCGACGTGCGCCGGGACGGTCAGCAACTCGCGGTGCTCGGCCCCGGCGATCTGATCGGGGAGAGCGCGCTGCTCTCGGGCAGCACGGTCCAGAGCGACATCATCGCCCGCGGCAAGGCGCTCGCGCTGTGCCTGCCCGCCGGCGAGTTCCGCGAGATGATCATGACCCACCCGCACGTGCTCGAGTACATCGGCGAGCAAGCCGAGCACTCGCGCAAGCTCCGGATCTTGTAGCGCTACTTCTTGAGCTCGACCGGCACGCTCGACGGCGCGGCCGGCGCGCTGCCTCCGAACGGGTTCCAGCCGAACGAGGTCGCGACCAACGCACCGCCGAGGGCGAGGTAGAGCACGCCGATCACGAGGTGCGTGCGCGGGCTCATCCGGTAGAACCCGCCGCCCATCAGGCTGCGCCGCACCGGGGCTTCGGGGTCGATCTTCTGCAACGAGACCCAGATTCGATACAGGCCGAACGCGATCACGATGAGCGCGACTCCGAGGGTGACCCAGATGGGAACTCGCATCGCGGGAGGCATAGCACGGGGTGCTACCCGGCATTCGCACGCGCGTCGAACGTCACGCAGCCAATCGCCATTGACACCTCGTATCGTCGTCGGCAAAGTGCAGCGACTCCCGATGCTACGGGCACCAGCAAAGTATAAGAATTCTGCGGCGTTCTACGACGTCGACGGGACGCTTATCAAGATCAACATCGTCCACGCGTTCGCGTTCTACGCCGCGCGTCACCCCGGGCTGCTCGATAGCGCCAAGCGGAGCGTCAAGACCGCGCTCTCGCTCCCGGTGTTCTGGGCGGCCGACAAGCTCAGCCGCAAGTGGTTCAACGAGATCTTCTATCGCTCGTACGAGGGCGCCAGCGAGGACCGGCTCGTCGTGCTCGCCGACGAGCTGTTCGAAGACGTCATCAAGCCGAACATCTATCCGCGCGCGAGAGATCTGATCGAGGACTCCAAGCGCGCGGGCGTGCGGCAGGTCCTGATCTCCGGGGCGCTCGACTTCACGATGAAGCCGCTCGCGAAGTACCTCGGCGTCGACGACCTGATCGCGAACAAGCTCGAGTTCGTCGACCACTACGCGACCGGCAAGCTCGAGAAGCCGTTCGTCGCCGGCGCGACCAAGGCCGACCTGATGCGCGCGTACGCGAAGCAACACGCGATCGAGCTCGGCGAGTCGTGGGCGTACACGGATTCGTTCTCCGATTACCCGATGCTCGCCGTGGTCGGCCATCCGACCGCGTGCAACCCCGACTTCCGGCTGCGCTCGCTCGCGCGCAGCTACGACTGGCCCGTGCTCGATCTCGACCAAGAGCCGACGCACGCGGCAAGCCGCCGCCCGCAGGGCCTCGCACGGCAGATCCGGAGAACCTGAACATGCGCGCCATCCGTCCCAAGCTCCGCTCGAACCCGCGCGAGCACATCGTCACGATCGATACCGATTCGGCGCCGCGGATCATGTTCTCCGGCGAGAACTTGATCATGGAGGACCTGCCGGTCGGGACCCGGGTGATCTATCCGAACCGTCCGATGACGCCGGTCGCGAACCCGATCGCCGCGATCCGCTACGCGCTCAACCACCCGGAGAGCTCGGAGCCGCTGCACGCGCTGCTCGCGCCCGGCATGAAGGTCACGATCGCGGTCGACGACATCTCGATGCCGCTGCCGATCATGCGCACGCCCGACGTCCGCGAGCTCGTGCTCGAGATCGTGTGCGAGATGCTCGCCGATCACGGCGTCGATGACGTCCACATCATCATCGCGCTCGGCCTGCACCGCCGGATGCACGACTGGGAGATCAAGCGGATGGTCGGCCAGAAGGTGTGGGACGCGTACTGGCCCGACCGGCTGTACAACCACGATGGCTGCGATCCCGACGGCATGATCCTGCTCGGCAAGACGCCGCACGGCGAGCTCGTCGAGATGAACAAGCGGGTCGCCGAGAGTGACCTCACGATCTACGTCAACCTCAACTTCGTGCCGATGAACGGCGGCAACAAGTCGATGGCGGTCGGCCTGTGTGGCTACGAGTCGTTGAAGGCGCACCACAACCCCAAGGCGATCGTCGCGTCGAACTCGTACATGGATCCGCCGAAGTCGTACCTGTCGCACTCGTTCAAGCGTCAGGGCGATCTCGTCGAGAAGACGCTCAAGGTCTTCCACATCGAGACCGTGCTCAACAATCGCGCGTTCGATGGGCCGCTCTCGTTCCTGACCAAGAACGAGGACGACTTCACCGAGACCGATCGCCTCAAGTTCCAGGCGATGAAGTGGACGCTCGACAAGCTGCCGTTCGCCGCGCGGCGCGAGATCTTCATGCGGACGCCGGCCGCGTACGAGCTGATCGCGTGCTACGCGGGCTCGTGCGATCCGACCCACGACCGCACGATCACCAAGCAGAACGAACAGAACTGCGTCGCGGTCGATGGGCCCGCCGACATCCTGCTGATGGGCATCCCGTACATCTCGCCGTACAACGTCAACTCGAAGGCGCTCAACCCGCTGCTCGTGCAGGTGATGGCGCTCGGCTACTTCTATCACATGTACCGGAACCAGCCGATCCTGCGCGACGGCGGGGTCCTGATCCTCACGCACCCGTGCAGCGATCGGTTCGATCCGGTGCACCACCCGAGCTACATCGAGTTCTTCAACCGGGTCCTGACCGAGACCACCGACGCGTACACGATCGAGACCAAGTACCAGGACGAGCTCGCGTACAACCCGAGCTACGTCGAGATGTACCGGCACGGCAACGCCTATCACGGCGCGCACCCGTGCTTCATGTGGTACTGGGGCCAGCGCGGCCGCGAGAAGACCAGTCGCGTGATCGTCGTCGGCGCCGACAACGCGACGGTGCCCGCGATCATGGGCTGGGAGACCGCCGGCTCGGTCGCCGAGGCGATCGCGATGGCGCGCGGCACGATGGGGCGCAGCGCGCAGATCACGATGATGCACCACCCGCCGTACATGATCTGCGACGTGCAGTGAGCGGCCAATGAGCGGATCGAACGGACATAGCAACGGGCATCGCACGCTGGGCGGCTACTTCGCCGAGACGGTCGACCACTGGGGCCCGCACGCGCCGACCAAGCCATGGCCCGATGCGGTCATGGCCCCGCTGCCGGCGCTGCGCGCGCCGATCACCGGCAAGCCACGGCTCGACGTCGCCGAGATCCTGCGCGGCAAGCACATCCTGGTGATCGGCACGACCGGCTTCGTCGGCAAGGTCGCGCTCTCGATGTTGTTGCACCGCTATCCCGAGGTCGGCCGCGTGTACTGCCTCGTGCGCCCCGGCGCCGGCAACACCGCCGAGGAGCGGTTCTTCCGCAAGGTCGCGACGAGCGAGGCGTTCGATCCCGTGCGGAGCGTGCACGGCACCGGCTACGACGCATTCATGCACGCGAAGATCGAGGCGGTCGCCGGCGATATCGGGCGCCCGCTGTGCAACTTCACCGAAGAGATGTGCGCGGGCATGAAGATCGACGTGATCCTCAACTCGGCCGGCCTGGTATCGTTCGCGCCGTCGCTCGAGAGTGCGATCCGGATCAACTCGCTCGGCGCCAAGAACGTGCTCGATCTGGCGCGCAAGCTCGGCGCGAAGCTCGTCCACGTGTCGACGTGCTACGTCGCGGGCCAGCGCGAGGGCGATGTCTGGGAGGACGAGCCGGTCGTGGGCTACTTCCCGCGGAGCTCGGCGATCTCGCGAGACTGGGGCAGCGAGAACGACCTGCTCGATCGCGACTTCGATCCGGCCGCGGAGATCGCGGACTGCCTCAAGTTGATCGAACAGGCGCGCGAGAAGTCGAACGACCGCCAGCACATCTCGGAGTTCCGCGAGAAGGGTGCCGAGACGCTGCGCACGCAACGCCGCGATCCCGACGACGAGGATGACCTCAAGATCGCGGTCGCGCGCGAGCGCAAGATCTGGCTCAACGACGTGCTGACCAAGCAAGGCATGGAGCGCGCACGCCACTGGGGCTGGACCAACACGTACACGTACACCAAGAGCCTCGGCGAGCAGATCATCCTCTCGGATCGGACGGTCGCATCGACGATCGTGCGGCCGGCGATCGTCGAGTCGAGCGTGCGCTATCCGTTCCCGGGCTGGAACGAGGGCTTCAACACGACGGCGCCGCTGATGTACTTGATGCTCAAGGGCCACCGCAACGTGCCGATGGGCGCCGACACGGCGCTCGATGTCATCCCGGTCGACTTCATCACCGCGGGCATGTTGCTCGCGACCGCGGCGGTCCTCGCCGGCGAGCACGAGCCGATCTATCAGATGGGGTCCTCCGATGCGAACCGGATCTCGAGCCGCCGGTTGACCCAGCTCACCGGCCTCGCGGTGCGTCGCGTCCATCGCGACAAGGCCGACCGCGGTGACGACGAGCTCAAGTCGCGGATCAAGGCGCGGCTCGAGACCGGGCCGGTGTCGTACGAGACGTTCGAGAGGTGGTCGGCGCCCGCGATCAAGAAGGTCGCCGATACGCTGATCAAGCTGATCGACGACAAGCTGCCGCACTGGGGCGCGCCCCGGGTCGAGGCGCTCGGCGAGCGCGCGCGGGAGAAGCTGCAGAACATCTCGACGTTCACCGGCCAGGTCAACGAGCTGGTCGAGCTGTTCAAGCCGTTCACCACCGATCACGACATCGCGTTCCGCTGCGATCACATGCGCGCATTGTGGGCGCGCGTACTGCCGGCGGATCAGGACAGGCTGCTGTGGGCGCCGCACCTGCTGGACTGGCGCGCGTACTGGCTCGATACCCACTTCCCGGGCCTCCAGAAGTGGACGTTCGACAAGCTCGACGAGGAGTTCGGCGCCAAGCCCAGGAGCGTCTACACCTACAAAGAGATGGTCGAGTTGCTCGAGGCGGCGGTCAAGCTCCACGGCCACCGCCCGGCGCTGCGCTTGCTCCGCAAGGTCGGAGAGGACGAGGATCCGGCGGATCCGATCACGTATAGCTACGCGCAGGTCGGCGAGCTCGCGTGGCAAGGCGCGGGCGTGCTTCGTCAGCTCGGCATCGGTCCCGTGGCGAAGACTGACTCCCGGCCCCTCGATGCCGGGGCGGGCGCGAAGGTCATCATCATGAGCGAGAACCGCCCGGAGTGGGGCATCTCGTACTTCGCGATCCTGCTCGCCGGCGCCGCCGCGGTGCCGTTCGATTCGGGGCTGACGCTCCCCGAGGTCGTCAACCTCGCGCGGGTCTCGGCGGCCAAGGCGATGGTGCTGTCGCGCAAGGTCGCCGAGCGCCTCGCGGGGGAGGCGAACCTCGCGCTGCCGATTCCCGATGACGACGACGCGCCCGACGTGATGCAGGTGTGGTCGGTGGCGCACCCGGCGCTCCAGGAGTTCTTCGCGACCCAAGGGCTCGACGTGCGCGTGCTCGCGTACGACGAGCTGCTCACCGAGCCCGATGTTTCGGTGGGCGCGGTGCGGCCCGAGGTCCGGGGCGACACGCTCGCGTCGTTGATCTTCACGAGCGGCACGACCGGCACGCCCAAGGGCGTGATGTTGACCCACAAGAACCTGACCTCGATGGTCTCGAAGCTCAGCGCG
>JBDTEH010000188.1:0-27290 GCA_039922635.1 Kofleriaceae bacterium
GGTTCGTGACGCTCCGCGATCGCAAGCGGTGCGCGGTGCCGGGTTGCCGAGCGGCGCGGCATCTCGATGTCCATCACATCGTGCCGCGGCACCTCGGCGGTGGGCACGAGGCCGAGAATTTGACGAACTTGCGCGCCGGTCACCATCGCGCGCTTCACGATGGCCGGCTGACGATCACCGGGCGTGCGCCGCGCTTGATCGTAGCTTGGCCGGGCGGTGTCGTTGCCGGCGGACCGATCGGATCGTCCGAAACAAATGGCGCCGACTCGAAGCCCCACGTGGGACCGGATGCGGACGTAAGCCCGGACGTGGGGCTGGATGCGAGGCCAGATGCGAGGCCAGATGCGAGGCCAGATGCGAGGCCAGATGCGAGGCCAGATGCGGGGTCGCAGCCAGGCGAACCTCGTCCCGGATCCCGTGCGACGTCGCTCCGCGGCTCGGCGCCGCCGCGCCCATCGAACTACGAATGGACCGTCAAGAAGACGGAGGCGATGCTCGCCTTCAAGCAGCTGGGCTTTTCGATGCAGCAGGCGCGCGGGTTCGTGGAGCAGGCGGCGGAGCTGGTGTCTTGGAGCATCTCGCTCGAGGAGCTGGTCGTCGCGGCGCTCCGGATGTATCGCCGTTCTACTCGAGAAGCTCGCGTGACCGCGAGCACCGGAGGCGCGGGCAGGTGACCCGGGCAGCCCCGGCAGCTAACCGTGGCCCGCGATCTGGCCTCACGTGGGAAACCTGGGGAGCGCGAACCTTTGTACGGGTTCGTTGGACGGCGCTCGGCGCCACGCCGGTCGAATAACGCATGGACCGCCCGAGGGCTGGTCTCGCTGCCGCGCTTCGCCGGTCTCGCGTTGCCGTTCGTCGTGAGCTCGCTTTCGGGTCGGTGACCCGGGGAGCGGTCGGCTACCGGTGGCAGTGGGCTCGAGTGCATCTCGCGTCTGCTCTGCGCCAAACCGAGCGGGTGGTGTGACGACCGCAGAAGCCGTGCAGAGATCCAATCGTGACCGGTGCCGTCGCCTCAGCCGGATGGCCCGGCCCCACGTGGGTCGCTGGCTGCTCACACGGGCCGGCCCCACGTGGGGCCACGCGTTTCGCGCCGGCGAGTTCGCCGTCGTGGCGACCGAGCTCGACCCCCTTGCTCTGCTCGGCGTCCAGTCGCTATGACCGCGGCGGCGAACGCCTCGATCACGACCTCGGCGGGATCCCGTGAAGGCCGCGACGCTGACCCGAGCGTTGCGTGCGGACTGAGCCGCGATCTCGGTCGGTCACCGTACGACGACCTCGGCCGGCGGGATGCCGCCGAACCCGGTGTTCCAGGCCAGCGCGTAACCCGGCACCTCGCGCACGATCACGCGCTCCGCGACGTGCACCGGATCGACCGTCCACTCGCCGAGCGTGTCCTCCTCGTAACAGGTCGGCCCGGCGATCAGCGTCTTGACGCCGCGGCCGGGGTGGGGCGCCGGTGCGACGAGCTCGATCGGCGACCAGCGCAGGTGACAGGTGCGCGATAGATCGATCACGCGGAGCTCGCGATCACCGAGCGAGCGCGCCGCGGTGACGAGGCCGCACGCGAAGCCCGCGCCCGCCGTGAACAGCCGGCCAGGCTCGATGACGAGCTCGATCGTGCGCGGGATCGCGGCGCGCAGCTTCGCGAACGCCGCCGGGATATCGGTGATCCCGTGCCACGCGCCACCGAGGTTGAGGAACGCGGGCTCGCGGTCGACGAGCGCGAGCGCGGCGTGCGCGGTCGCGATCACGCGTTCGGCCGAGGTCGCGGTGATCGGACCGTGGTGGACGTGGAGGCCCCAGCGCCGGCCGGCCGCGAGCGCGACGAGCTCGGCGAGCTGCGCGCGATCGTCGAGCCCGAACCGCGAGCGGCGATGGCCGGTCCCGTCGAGAACCGCGCCGATCGCGGGGTCGCGGCCGGTGATCGAGGCGGAGACGCGGAGCGCGAGCTCGGCGCGCGGTGGCGCGGCGGCGAGCTGCGCGGGGGTCTCGACGCTGGCGATCGTGCGTGCCGCCGGCGCGCTCGTGAGGGCACGCCCGCTCGGGTCGCAGATCGAGATCATCGGCGCGGCCGGCACCTGCGCGAGCTCGCCCGGCGAGGCGACGTCGAAGCCATCGAGGTGCCGCGCCGCGAGCGCGAGCACGCGGGGGTGAGGGAACGACTTCGCCGCGAACAGCACGCGCAGGTCGTGCGTGCGCGCCGCGGCGGCGACCGCTGCCATCGTCGCGTCGATCGTCGCGAGGTCGTAGACCAGCGTCGCGCGCGTGCAGGTGGCGAGCTCGGTGGGGAGGGGCACGCCGCAGGCTAGCGCGGCGGCGGTGCGAGCCGTTCGATCTGGCGATGGAAGTGCGCGAGCGCGTGCTCGAACGCGCCGAACACGACCTCGCGGTTCGCGCCGCTCGCGAGCCCGGCCTGGATCGATTCGCCCATCGCGAAGTCCTCCGCGATCGCGCCGTACAGGATCGCGTTGTTCGCGTCCCAGTACGCGCGCGCCTTGTCGGTCGCCGGTGGCTCGGGCACGAGCGTGAACGAGGTCAGCAGCGTGCGCGCGGGGCCTTGCGGCCACAGCGTCAGCACCGCCGCGTGGTCGGGCTCGATCAGGATCAGCGTGTTCGGGAACAGGTGATAGAGCACGTTCGCGTGGCGGCGCAGGACCCACGCATCGCGCGGCTGCGCCGGCAGGTCCTTGATCGAGCGCTTGGGAAAGATGTTGCGCAGGTGCGGCCCGAGCGGCCCGAGCGGCCCGAGCGGATCGACGAGCCCGAGGTTGTCGAAGAACAGCGAATAGATCGAGTTCTTGTGGACCGGGCGCAGGTGATAGGTCTCGAGGAACACGTCGATCGCGAGCTTCCAGCCGAGCGCGCGCTCCTCGCGGCGCGGCGCGTGGTGCGCCGCGCTCGCGAGCCCGAAGCCGGTCAGATCCTCGACGATCTGCGCGCCGAGCCAGGTCGCGGCCTCGGTGCCGGGTACGCCCGCCTCGCCCGGCGCCGGCCGCACGAAGATCAGGCCGGCGGCGACCGCGCACGGCACGCGGACCAACCCGCGGTCGGCGCGGGCGACCGTGGCGAAGCCGCGCTCGTGCGGCCGGCCGAGCAGGGCGCCGTCGCGGCCGTAGCTCCACGCGTGGTACGGGCACACGAACGCCTGCTTCGCCGCGCCGCACGCCGCGGGCTCGACGCGCGTGCCGCGGTGCCGGCACACGTTGAGGAACGCACCGACCTGGCCCGCGTCGTCGCGCGCGATCAACAGCGGGACCCCGCTCGCGTCGTGCGTGAAGAAGTCACCGGGCGCCGGGACCTGCGAGACGTGGCCGACGAGCACCGGCAGCTCGTGGAACAGCGCGGCGTGCTCGCGGGCATAGCGCGCCTCGCGATCGGCACCGGCGTAGTACGCGGCGACCGGCAGCAGCGTCGGGTGAGGTTCGGTATCGGTCGTGCGGTGCTCGACGTGCGCGAGCACGCGCTCGATCAGCTGGTGTTGCAACTCGGGCTTCATGCGGGACCTCCGGCTCGGACGCGGCGCTTGGCGCCCCCCGCCACGCCCGGCGCACCGAGCGGCGCGACGCCGAGCAGGTGGCGCGCGAACGCGATCGCCTCGCGCTCGTACGCCGCGGTGATCTGGCGGGCACGGGGCTCGCCGACGATGCGCGCGGCGGTCGGCCACGCGGCGACGAAGTAGCTGATCGCGCCGACCAGGTGCAGGACCGCGACCTCCGGCAGCGTCCCGCCCCGCGCCGCGACCAGCGCGGATGCGCGCTCGAGGAACGGCCCGAGCGGCAACCGCGACGCCTTTGCCACGCGCGCGGGGTTATCGAGCACCTCGCGGAGCAGCAACTTGACCCGGCCGGGCTCCTCGGCCGCCCAGCGCACGAGCGCGACCGCGAGCGCATCGAGCGCGGCGGTCGCGGCGGTCGCGGCGGTCGGGGCGGTCGCGGGCTCCGCGCCGAGCCGCGAGGACCCCTCGCGCTCGACGATCGCGGCGCGCAGCCGGGCGTCGAGCGCGGCGGCGATCTCGGCGAGCACCGCGGCGTAGAGCTGCTCCTTCTTCGCGAAGTGATAGACCGTCGTCGCGAGCGGCAGGCGCGCGGCCGCGGCGATGTCGCGCATGCTGGTGCCGTGAAAGCCGCGCGCGGCGATCAACCGCTCGGCCGCGGTGAGGATGCGCTCGCGTGCCCGGCGGCCTTTGGGGGTCTGGCTGCGCTCCAAAACAGTACGTATGTATCATAAAAACCGTACAATCGTACGGTCATTGCTGACCGCCGCTGACGGTCAGTTATCGTCGTCGGGTGGCAGCGGCACGAGCACCGCGGAGCCCGCGCCCTGGACCTTGGCCGGCGACGGGTCCGGCGACGGGTCCGACGACGGGGCCGACGACGGGGCCGGCGACCGCGGCGACGGGGCCGGCGACGGGGCGACCTTCGGCGGGCCCAGATCCACCGGGACGCTGTGCAGCGCGGTCTCCGTGCCGGCGACCGCGTCGTGCTGCGAATTCGGTCCGCCGGCGAGCGCGACGTAGAGCACCGGCACCGCGATCCCCGTCGAGATCAAGATCGTGCCGCGCCACTTGAGGCCGAGCGTGCCCTTGATCATGAAGATGCCGCTCAGCGCGAGGTACAGGAGCAGCACCGCGTAGGTATCCGAGATGTACTTCCACGCCTTCTTGTGACGCGCCGTGTGCAGCCAGTTCGCGAGGCCGATGAACGGGCGCCGCGACCGGGTCTGGATCGTCACGGCGGTGCCGGCGGGCGCGACGATCGCGGTGACCTTGCTGAGGTTCGCGTAGTCGAGCCGGATCTCGTCTCCCGCGCGGGTATGCCCGGTCGGGGTGCCGAGACCCGCGGCATCAGCGACGGTCTTGACCGCCACGATCTCGGGCGTGGTGTCCGGGATCGTGGCGATCGCGAGCGTGCGCTCCGTCGTCTTGAAGCTGACGTCGCCCCAATCTTCGATGTGGTTCTGCGCGATCCCCGAGATCGCATAGATGAGCGTGAAGCCGATCGCCAGGTAACCGAAGTCGCGGTGGATGGCCCGGAGCCAAGCGCGCCACCGCTTCTTCACGTCAACCATAGCGCTCCTCTTTCCACGGATCCGCGTGGTTGTTGTAGCCGCGCGTCTCCCAGAACCCCGGCTCGTCGTGCTTGACGAACCTCACGCCGGTGAGCCACTTGGAGCTCTTCCAGAAGTACAGATCCGGCACGAGGCCGCGCACCGGCGCGCCGTGGTCGATCGAGAACGGCTTGCCGTCGAGGCGATAGGTCACCAGCGCGTTGTCGGCCATCGCTTCCTTGATCGGGATGTTCGCGGTGTAGCCGTGCGCCGCCTCGAGGATCACGAACCGCGCCGTATCCTCGACCTCGGCGAGCTCGGCGAGCTTGCTGAGCTGCACGCCCTTCCAGATGCCACCGAGCATCGACCAGCCGGTGACGCAGTGGACATCGGCTACCTTCTCGACCTGGGGCAGCTTCAAGAGGTTCGCGTAGTCGACCTCGAACGGCTTCTTGCACGCGCCGTGGACGCGGAGCCGAAACGTCTCGGTCTTGCCGGTGCCGGCGTCGCCGCCCATCGGGCGCAGGAACTCGAGCACGCGCTGGCCCGGTGGCAGGCGCGGCCGGCCATCGCCGCGGTTCTCGGCGCGTGCGGCGCGGGTCAGGTCATCCGCGGCGAGCCGCACCAGCGCGCCGCCGAACCCGATCAACGCGGTCCCGGCGACGGCCGACTTGATGAAGTTACGGCGGCTCCAGCGCTGGGCCAGCTCGGGGTAGCGATCGAGATCGGGAGTATCGGCCACGAGTACCTCTAGTCTGGCATACGTACGAGCCAGCGCAGGTAACGGCCTATCGCGCTAACCAGATATAATGTTTGGCCCCGTAGGCCCAAACGAGGTGCATCTCCGCCTCGAACCCGACCTCGCGGAGCCAGCGCGTGAACGTGGGGGACTCGAACGCGGACCACACGCACAGCCCGCCGCCCGGGGCGAGCGCACGGCGGGCCTCGGCGAGGCCCTGGCGCTTGTACAGCTTCGCGTTGGCATCGAACACCGGGTCGGGCCCGTTGTCGACGTCGAGCACGATCGCGTCGTAGCAGCCCGCCGAGCGGCCGATCACGTGCGCGACGTCGGCCTCGATCACGGTGACGCGTGGATCGTCGAGCGGGCGCTTCGCGAGCTCGGCGAAATGATCGCGATTCCACCGCACGACGGTCGGAAAGATCTCGACGACGTCGATCAACACGCTCGTCGGGCAGGCGTTGAGCACGGAGCGCAGCGTGTAGCCGAGGCCGAGCCCGCCGATCAACACGCGCGCATCCGGCTTGCCCTCGACCAGGCGCGCGGCGAACCGCCCGAGCTCGTCCTCGGAGACGTGGTTGCGGCTGTTCATCAGCTCGACGCCGCGCACGCGGATCACGAACTCCGCGCCGCGCCTGCCGAGCACCATCTCGCCGTCGCCGCCGGGCAACGCGAACCGATCGAGGACCTCGAGCTTGATCAAGCTCGTCCGTATACCGGGACGAGCGTGCCGCTCGTCAGCGCGTTGTGTATGGAGGCCAGAAAAACGATGGTCTCGGCGATCTGCGCCGGCGTGGGCCAGGTCGCGTGGTCGGCGTTCGGCATCGACTTGCGGTTTGCCGGCGTATCGATGATCGACGGCACGACCGCGTTGACGAGGATGTTATCGCCGGCGAGCTCGGCGGCGAGGCACTGCGTGATCGACGCGACCGCGGCCTTGCTCGCCGCATAGGCGACCATTCCGCCCGCCGGCTGCAGCGCGGGCCGCGCCGCGACGTTGACGATCCGCCCGCCCTGACCGGACTTGCGGATCGCCTTGACCGCCTCGCGGCAGCCGAGGAAGCACGTCACGGTGTTGATCCGCCACTGCTTCTCGAGGTCCGCGAGCGAGGTCTCCGCGATCGGCGCCATCGCGAAGCCGCCGACGAGGTGGATCGAGGCCCACAGCGCCGGCAGCGCGCCGTAAAACGCCACGACCGCCGCTTCGTCATCGAGCGACATCTGCTGCGCGTGCACGCGCGGGTCGCCGCGCCACGCGAGGTGGGTGGGGAGCTCTGGCTCGAACATCGGCAGGTGGACGTCCGCGCCGCGCTCGAGCAGCGCTGCGACGACGCTCGCCCCGAGCCCGCCGGTGCCGCCGGTGATCACGACATGCATCACGAGATGATAGCGCCGCAGGCGTCCTGAAACGTAGCGAGCGCCTTGTCGAGGCCGATCGTCAGGTCACCATCGCAGATCGACGAGAACACCGCCTGGGTCGAGGTCCTGTCCGCCAGCGTCACGAGTTGCTCCCCATCAGCGGGGCGACATTACACAGCGCTCCGAGGGATCGGAAGTGGATTCTCCTGTGCTACGCCCCACCTGCCATGGGTGCACAGTGGAAGCAGAAGGGTCGCGAGGCCAGCGCCAACGCGAAGGGCAAGATCTTCAACAAGCTCGTGCGCGAGCTGATCATCGCGGCCAAGGCCGGGCCGGATCCGGCGCTCAACGCGCGGCTACGCGTCGCGGTCGAGGCCGCGAAGAAGGCGTCGATGCCGCGCGAGACGCTCGAGCGATCGATCAAGCGCGGCGCCGGCCTGCTCGATGAAGGCGTGACGCTCGAGACCGTGACCTACGAGGGCTTCGCGCCGCACCAGGTCCCGGTCGTCGTCGAGTGCCTGACCGACAACAAGAACCGCACCGCGACCAACATCCGCCACCACTTTCGCAAGGGCCAGATGTCGCCGGTGCTGTGGGACTTCACCCACGTCGGCCTGCTCGACGTGGCGCCGGCGCAGGGAGCGGATCCGGAGACCTGCGCGATCGAGGCCGGCGCGCAGGACTTCGAGCCCGACGGCGAAGGTGGCTATCACTTCTATACCGAGCCGGGTGACCTCGATAGCGTAGCCAGAGCGCTCACCGGCCTGGGCTGGACGGTCGGCTCGATGCGGATCGGGTGGCGGCCGAAGAACCCGGTGCAGCTCGACGAGGCGGGGCGCGCGGAGGTCGATGCGTTCCTGTCCGTGATCGACGAGGACGATGACGTGCAACACATCTACGTCGGACTGGCGTGAGAGCCGCTCGTTCGATGCGCTGACACGCTACGATAGGCTCGTGCCGGGCCACGCAGAGGACGCCGACGCCGACGCGACCCAGGCGAACGCGACCGAGGCCGCGGGCCCTCGCGCGCTCGCCGTGGCGCCGAGCGCGTCCGAGTTGCATGCGAGCGCGTGGGTGACCGCTTCGCAGCGCACGCCTCAGCCGACGGCGACCGCGGCGGCCGCACTCGACAAGAGCGACCTGCAACGCAGCCGCGTGTTTCACACGTTCGGCATCCTCGCACCACTCGGCGCGATCGGGTTCTCGGTGCTGATCGGCGGCGACCCGACCGCGCAGCACGTGTTCTGGGCCGGGGCGCTCGTCCTGACGGTGTTGAATGTCGGGCTGGCCTATCTGACCAGCTCGGCGGAGCGCTACGACGAGACCATCGCGACCGCGCTGTGGATGTTGTCGACGCTGGCGGCGCAGACCGCGGTGTACTACTTCGGCCCGTTCAGCGCGGTCGTGATGGTCGACCTCCTCGGCATCATGTTCATCGCGCTCGGCCGTAACAAGACGCCGGCGATCGCGACCGTGTGCATCTGCATCGTCGGGCACGTCGCGATCGCGGTGCCGATTATCGTCGGTGTGATGAGCGATCGCGGCGTGCTCTCGAGCGGGCTCGCGGGCCGCTCGCAGCTGTGGTTCGCCGAGGCGCTGATCGTGTCGTTCCTGGTCTCGGCGTACCTGCTCGGCCGGTGGGCGCGGCGCGCGAACGCGAACGCGCTCGCCGGGCTCCACGACGCGTTGCGCGTGATCGGTGATCAGCAACAGGCACTCGCCGAGGTCCACGATGCGGAGGTGCGCCAGAAGCGCACGGCCGAGGGCCGGTGGACCAACCAGGTGCTCGGCGGCTATCGCATGGGGGTCGTGCTCGGGCGCGGTGCGATGGGCGAGGTCTACGAGGCCATCGGCCCGCGCGACGAACCCGCGGCGGTCAAGCTCCTCGACGTGCGCGCCGCGCAATCGCCGGGGTTGGTCGAGCGCTTTCATCGCGAGATGCAGGTCGCGGCGCGGCTCGAATCGCCGTTCATCGTCAAGGTCCTGGCGGTCTCCGGTGCCGATGCGCCGGTGCCGTTCATCGCGATGGAGCGGCTCCACGGTTGCGATCTCGCGAAGCGGCTGCGCAGCGAGAACCGGCTGCCATCCGACGAGCTCGTGCTGATGATCGATCAGGTCGCACGCGGGCTCGAGGTCGCGCGGCTCGCCGGCGTGGTCCATCGCGATCTGAAGCCGCACAACCTGTTCCACCACGACCACAGCACCTGGAAGATCCTCGATTTCGGGGTCTCGAAGGTGATGGACTCCGAGGGCACGCTGACCGGCGAAGGCATCGTCGGCACGCCGCAGTACATGGCACCGGAGCAAGCGTCGGGCGGTCACGTCACCCACCTCGCCGATGTCTACGCGCTCGGCGCGATCGCGTATCGCTGCCTGACCGGCCGCTCGCCGTTCAAGGGCAAGGACATCGCGGAGCTCGTCTACCAGGTCGTGCATCAACCGCCGCAGCGACCGAGTCAGCTCGGACGCGTCTCGATCGCGGTCGAGGACGTGCTCGCGGTCGCGATGGCGAAGGATCCGCGCAAACGGTTCCCGAGCGCGTTGTTGTTCGCGCAGGCGTTGGTCGCGGCGCGCCGCAATCGGCCGCTGGCGATCGAGCCGCCGGCCGAGGCGTGGCGCGACGACTAGCACCAGAAGCTAGTAGAAGCCCGAAAAATGGAAACGCCACCAGGAGTGGTGGCGTTTCAGAATCGGTTCGCGACCTCGAGCATCGCGAGAGGGCAGTTACTTGGTCGCCGGCTTCTTGGTGACCTTCTTCGTGGTCTTGGTGTCCTTCTTCGCGTCGGTCTTCTTCTCGGTCGTCGGCGTCGCCTCGGCCTTGTCTTCCGACTTCGCCGCCGTGTCGTCCTTCTTCGCCGGAGCGGACTTGTCGGCCTTCGGGGTCTCGCCCGCGAACGCGACGGTGGTCATGAGCGAACCGATGAGGAGTGCATTGATCAGGGTCTTCATGGGCCGACCGTTGTGCGCGGGGTGTGCCACACGCACGCGTGCAATTTGAATGAGTTACGAGGTCCTTTCATGGGGCCGAAAGCCTCCGCGTGGCAAAACGCCTGCTCCGGATTCGAGTTCATCCACAGGAACCACGCTAAAGACGCGACATCGTGACCGCGACCGCCGCCCGATTTCAGATGCCGGCCGAATGGGCCCCTCATGCCGCGGTGTGGACCGCGTGGCCCCACGATCCCGACCAGTGGGCCGAGGGACTCGAAGCGCCGCGACGGTCTCTGATGGCGATGTGCGCCGCGATCATCGATGGCGGTCGTGGCGAGCGCGTCGAGTTGTTCGTACGCCACGCGGACGACGAGACGGCGGCGCGCGCGCTGCTCGGCGCCGCCGCGAACGCGGTGACCTTTCATTACGCATCGTATGGAGATGTCTGGCTGCGCGACACCGGCCCGATCTTCGTCACCCGTGCGAACGAGGTCGCGGCGGCGCGATTTCGGTTCGACGGCTGGGGCGGCAAGTACGTGATGGAGGGCGATCGCGAGCTCGCCGCGAACGTGATGGCGCGCAGCGGGATCGGCGGCGCGAGCTACGACTTCGTGCTCGAGGGTGGCGCCGTCGAGGTCGACGGTCAGGGCACGCTGTTGACCACGAAGCAGTGCTTGCTCGGCGGTAATCGCAACCCGGGCCTCGATCAGGACGCGCTCGAGGCCCGGCTGCGCTGGAGCCTCGGCGTCGAGCGCATCGTGTGGCTCGACCAGGGCCTCCGCAACGATCACACGGACGGCCACATCGATACGATCGCGCGGTTCGTCGCGCCCGGCGTCGTCGCGTGCATGGAGCCCAACGCCGACGATCCGAATCGCGAGGCGCTGCACCAGATCCTCCGCGATCTGCGCGCGGCGAAGCTCGAGGTCGTCACCGTGCCGTCGCCGGGCGCGATCCTCGACGAGGCCGGCAACCTGATGCCGGCGAGCTACATGAACTTCTATATCGCGAACAGCGCGGTCGTCGTGCCGACCTACGGCGCGCACGCCGATCACGTCACGGTCCCCACGTTCGAGGGCTGGTTTCCGCGCCGCAAGATCGTGGGCGTGCCGTGCAACGCCGTGGTGGTCGGCGGCGGCGGTTTCCACTGCTGCACGCAGCAACAACCGGCGCTACCTTTCGCACCATGAAGGTCGCCGCGCTCCAGACCGCGTTCACCGACGACGTCGCGACGAACATCGGCCGCGTCACCGAGCTGGTGCGCGAAGCCGCCGGCCAGGGCGCGCAGGTGATCTTGCCGAGCGAGCTGTTCGAGGGCGTGTACTTCTGCCAGGCCCAGCGCGAAGAGGACTTCACGCGCGCACGTCCGGCGGCGGGCCATCCGACGCTCGCCCATTTTCAACAGCTCGCGAACCAGCTCGGCGTGGTCATCCCGGTGTCGTTCTTCGAGCAGGCCGGCCCCGAGTACTACAACTCGGTCGCCGTGTTCGACGCCGACGGCACGGACCTCGGCGTGTATCGCAAGTCGCACATTCCGGACGGCCCCGGGTATCAGGAGAAGTTCTTCTTCAAGCCGGGCAACACGGGGTTCCGCACGTTCGTGACCAAGTTCGGCACGATCGGCGTCGCGATCTGCTGGGACCAGTGGTTCCCCGAGGCGGCCCGCGCGATGACGCTCGCCGGCGCCGACGTGCTGTTCTATCCGACCGCGATCGGCAGCGAGCCCGAGGAGCCGGACTTCGATAGCCGCGAGTCGTGGCAGCGCGTGATGATCGGTCATGCCGTCGCGAACTCGGTCGGGATCGTCGCCGCCAACCGGATCGGCCGCGAGGGCGCGATGACGTTCTACGGCAGCTCGTTCGTGTGCGACGCACGCGGCGACAAGCTCGCGGAGCTCGGCCGCGACGAGCCTGGCATCGCGATCGCCGAGCTCGACCTCGCGCAGCTCCGGCGCGTACGCGCGAGCATGGGGTTCTTCCGCGACCGCCGGCCTGACCTGTATCGTCCGCTCGCCGAGTAGCCGCGCCGCGCGGATTCACGCAACCCGATGGTCCCCGTCGGTGTCGAGAGTCTCGTGATCCGCCGCCACGTCCTTGCCGCGCTCGCCACGGGCGTCGAGGCCGGCGATGACGATGCCGCGCGCGCGGCACTCGCAGGTATTGATTGGGTGTTGCGTGGGCCGGCGCGCCGCCGGCTCGAGCGCGCGCTGCTCGACGCCGCGATCGTCTCGCGCGCGCTGGTCAACGCCGCGGACCCGGAAGCGATGCGTCACCTGCAGCGCGTCGCGGCGCTGTCGATCGCCGGCCACGACGACGTCGATGCGACCCAGCGCGACGCGGTCACCGACGCCTACGTGAAGCTGCCGCCGCCGCACCCACCCGCGCCGGTCGCGACGCTCCTCGCCGGGCTTGCCGTGCTCGCCGCGGTCGGGCTGCTCGGGCTCGCGGTGATCGCGATCCGGACCCCGGCCTCGCATCGCCGGGTCCGCGATCAGGTCCCGCTACCGTGGGGCGCGTTCCTCACCGGAGGCACGCCGCGCACCGATCCCGGCCTCGACCGGCTGCTCACCGACGACCTCGCGAGCTTCGTGATCGAGGTCGACTCGGGGCGCCATGGCGAGCTCGAGCTCCGCGACGCGCCGGCGATCGTCGCGCAGGGCCCGGGCCTCGCGCGGGCCTGGCGCGAGCTGATCGACGCACTCGACGCGCTCGGCGCGCTCGGCGCGTCGGCCGACCACCTCGGCCACACCCGCGATTACGCCGCGGCAAAGGAGCGGCTGCGGGCGGCGGCGCAGCGCACCTCGGACCAGTTCGCGGCGCTCGGGCTCGGCTATCACCTCGAGGCCGACGTGCTCGGCGATCGCGGGCCTCGACCTCGAGCGCCACCGGTCGCACACGGCACGGTGTTCGCGTTTCGGGTCGAGGAGGTCGTCTACGTGCACGCCGGCGGCGCGCCGCGCCGCGTGCTCTCGCTGCGCCGGCTCGATCACCTGGACGTCGCGCACGCGGTGCTCGGCATGCAGACCGAGGAGCTCGGCGATCCGGTCGTGTTGCTCGACCAGGTCGACGCCTTCGTCGCGAGCCACCTCGCGCCGGTCGTGTTCGGCGGCGAGTTCCCGGTCGGCGACGACGCGTTCGCGCGCACGGCGACCGGCCGCGCGCTCGAGCTCGCCTCCGGCGGGGCGATCGCGCGCGAGCTCGCGCCGCTCCACCGCGACCGCGCGCGGATCACCCAGCTCGTGGTCGCGACGGTGCGCCGGCACGAGGCGCGCCACGGCTTCGACAACGATCGGCCGAGCCAGCTGCGCTATCCCGCGGCGTTGGCGGCGTACGTCGGCGACTCGACCCGTTCGACCGCCGCGTTCGTCGCGCGTGCGCGCGCCGAGCTCGCCGCGTACACCAGCCAGATCGCCAGTGATCCGCGCACCCCGCAGCTCGCGCTGTGGAACCTGGCGAACCTCGCATTTCGTCGCGACCACTGGAGCGCGGCCGAGTCCTATGTCGCGGTCGTGGTGGTCGAGGGGCTCGCCCGCGAGCTCGGGGTCAAGCCGGCGAACGGTCCGGTGATCCACGACGGCCAGCTCGACCGCCAGCGGCTGGCCGGGCTGGCCCTCCCACTCGCGCATATGTCGGATGACGACCTCCGCGCGGCCGCCCGCCGGCTGTGGCAGGATTTCTATGACGAGGGCTTCATCGCGATCGTGGATCCTGCCCCGATCGTTGCTACGCTTGGGCCATGAAGGTACTCGTCAGGGCGATCGTCACTGGTTTCGGCCTGAGCGTCGGATCGTACGTATTCCGCAAGATCTCGCAGCGCTACGGCCTCGAGCCGCAGCCGGCAGCGCCGGCGCCCACGCCGCCTCCGGTCACGCCGGGTGGTGATCTAGCTCGCCAACCTGCCTGAATCGAGTCGTTTTTCTCGGAGATCTACGGAACACTAGGACTCGTGGAGTCTGCCAACCTGGCGCCGGGGCTGTTACTCGCGATGCCTCAGCTCGCCGACCCCAACTTCTCGCGCGCCGTCGTGCTGATGATCGAGCACAGCGATCAGGGGTCGTTCGGGCTCGTGATCAATCACCCGAGCCCGATCAAGGCCAGCGAGCTGCTCGACAGCCTCGAGATGCGCTGGTCCGGTGAGGATACCGCCGTGGTGTGGGCCGGCGGCCCGGTATCGCCCTCGACCGGCTGGGTGTTGCACGAGCCGGTCGCGGCCGCGCTGGCGAACACCGGCGGCACGATCGAGATCACGTCGACGATCTCGTTGTCGACCTCGCCCGATCGCCTGCGCTTGATCGCGAACCAGCCACCGCGCAACGTGCGCCTGCTGCTCGGTTACTCCGGCTGGGGCGCCGGGCAGCTCGCGCAGGAGATGGCGCGCGGCGCGTGGCTGCACACGCACGCCGACCCCAGGCTCGTGTTCGAGACGCCCCCCGAGCAGATGTGGGACGCGGCGATGCGCTCGCTCGGGGTCAATCCCGCGGATCTGTTCGTTGGCCGCGGCGTCAACTGACCCGCGCACCACGCTAGATCTAGTCGTAGTACTCGGCGCCGAGGTGGGTGATCAGCTCGTCACCCTTGGTGTAGCGCAGCGTGTTCTTCAGCTTCATGAGCTGGATGAACAGGTCGTGCTCCGGGTACAGGCCATCGGGCGTCATCGGCGACTTCCAGTAGAAGCTCAGCCACTCCTGGATGCCGGTCATGTTGGCGCGGTGGGCGAAGTCGAGGAACAGCGCGAGGTCGAGCACGATCGGCGCCGCGAGGATCGAATCACGGCACAGGAAGTTCACCTTGATCTGCATCGGGTAGTTCAGCCACCCGAAGATGTCGATGTTGTCCCAGCCTTCCTTCGCGTCGCCGCGCGGCGGATAGTAGTTGATCCGGACCACGTGGCTGATGTTGCCGTAGAGGTCCGGGTACTTGTCGGGCTGGAGGATCGAGTCGATCACGCCGAGCTTCGAGACCTCCTTGGACTTGAACGACTCGGGATCGTCGAGGACCTCACCGTCGCGGTTGCCGAGGATGTTCGTCGAGTACCAGCCTTCGAGGCCGAGCATGCGCGCCTTGAAGCCAGGCGCGAGGATCGTCTTCATCAGCGTCTGGCCGGTCTTGAAGTCCTTGCCGGTGATCGGCATGGAGTGCCTGCGCGCGAGCTCGAGCAGCGCGGGCGTATCGAGCGTCAGGTTCGGCGCGCCGTTCGCGTAAGGCACGCCCATCTTGAGGCACGCGTACGCGTAGATCTGCGACGGCGCGATGTCGTCGTGCGAGGCCTTGAGCCCGGCTTCGAACTTGTCGAGCGACATGTGGACGTCGGTCGGCTTGCGGTAGACCTCGGTCGAGCCGCACCACACCGCGATCAGGCGATCGCAGCCATTGGTGTCCTTGAACGCCTTGATGTCCGCCATCAGCTGCTCGGCGAGATCCATCTTCGACGTGCCCTTCTTCACGTTAGGCCCGGTGATCTTCTTCACGTACGCCTGCTCGAACACGGCGGTCATCGGCTTGATCGCCGAGAGCTCGGCCTTGATCGGCTCGAGATCCTTCGACTCGAGCACGCCCGCCTTGACGGCGGCCTCGTAGGCGTTCTCCGGGAAGATGTCCCAGCCGCCGAACACGATGTCGTCGAGCTTCGCGAGCGAGACGTACTCCTTGATCGCGGGCGACTGATTATCCGTGCGCTTGCCGAGCCGGATGTGCCCGAGCTGCGTCAGCGAGCCGATCGGCTTGCCGAGTCCTTTTCGAATGGCCATGACACCCGCGATGAACGTCGTCGCGACCGCTCCCATGCCGGGGAGAAGGATGCCGAGCTTGCCTTGCGCCGGTTTAACTTCGACGCCTTTTTTGAGTGCCATTGCAAAACTCCGAGAGGATGAAGGCTGGAAATTGCACCTTTGGAGGCGAGTCCGCAAGCGGAAGCGAACGGCGCGTGATGGCAATTCCGTAACGCCGCCAATTGCCACGTGGCGGTGGCGTATGGTGCGCGCAAATGCGCACCGCCCTGGTCGTCGTCGCCGGCGTCGTCGCCGGCTGTGGTGCGAGCTCGCCGCCCGCCAACCCACCGGGACCGCAGGGGACCTGGACGTGCCACCAGATCGTCGAGTCGTGCGACTTGATGTGCCGGACCGGGATGTGCCTGCAAGCGTGCTCCAACGAGGGCAGCCCGGAGGGCGGCTCGTTGCACGCGGCGCTGATCCAGTGCGCGGCCACCCATCGCTGTTACGACGATGGCTGCAAGCACGCCCTGTGTGGTCCCGAGGTCGAGGCCTGCCTCACCGATCACGAAGGCTTACCGCCGATCGCGACGACGAGCGGGCCGCACCCGCCGCCGCCGCACGACGATCGCGAAGCGCCGCACGACCGGGAGGCGCTGCCGCCGCCATCGCCCCACGACGACCCGGCGCGCGAGGCCGCCCCGGAGCTCCCGACGCGCGCCGGCGTCACCGGCGCGTGGAGCTACGGCTCGCCGACCGCGGTCGGTGCCCCGAGCCCCGGGACGGGGGAGCGCCAGCCGGGGACCGGATCCGGCGGCACGCTGCGGCTCGCGAGCGACGGACGATTCGAGCGCGCGACCAACGTCGAGACCCAGCAGGGCGCGTGCAAGACCGAGGACCTTCACCTCGTGGCCGGGACGTGGAAGCTCGAGGGTACGACGCTCGCGCTATCGATCGAGCACGCGGTGGCCTCGTTCCGCGATCGTTGCCACCCGGCGAACGACTTCGACCGCGCGGGCCCCGCGAAGCAAGAGCACCGCGCGATCCGCATGACGGGTCCGGACGAGCTCGAGCTGACCGACGATGCCGGCGAGCTCCAGAGCTATCGCAAGCGCTCGTGAAACAGCGGCGCGATGCTCGCCGGATCGTTGGTCATGATGCCGTCGGCGCCGAGCTCGAGTAGGCGCGCCGCTTCGCTCGCGTCATCGATCACCCAGTAGTCGACGCGCAACCCGAGGCTGTGGCACTTCGCGATGAACGGCGCGCGGTCGAAGCGCAACGGCCCCTGGTGGGTCGGCACCTGCACCGCGTTGCCGGTCCACGGCAGCTGGCGCCACACGATGCTCGGCAGCGCGAGCAGCGTTGCGACCTCGGCTTGCGCGAGCCCGGTCTCGCCGGCGAACTTCTGGCGGCGCACCTCGACGAGCGTCTTGGTCTGGAAGCTCGCGAGCGTGACGCGCCGTTCGGCGTCGTGCTCGCGCAGCAGCGCCAGCATGATCTCGCTGGCCATCGCGCCCCGGCCTCCCGCGGCGCGCCCGCCCTCGTCGCGCGTCCGCCCCTTGAGGTCGACGTTGAGGTGGACGTCGGGATAGGCCTCGAGCACCTCGACGAACGAGGGCGCATAGATGCCCTGACCGGCGAACGGGCGGGTGCCGTCGGGTGCGAGGAATCCCCAGCCCGCGTCGAGGCGCTGCGCCTCGGCCAGCTCGAGCGTGTGCCAGGCGAGGGCGGCGCCGGTCATCCGCGTCGCGAGGTCGTCGTGCGCGACGATCAACTGGTGGTCGCGCGTGAGGTGAACGTCCAGCTCGAGCGCATCGCAGCCGTGCTCGAGCGCACGCTCGAACGCCGGCAGCGTGTTCTCCGGGCACTCGGCGGACGCACCTCGGTGGGCGTACAGCCGGCGCGGATGCATCACGATTCTTCTTCGAGATCGAGCGCGTTGGCCGGCATCGGGGGCGGGCGCGGGTCGGTGACGTTGACGACCTCGACCGAATACTTGATGTCCTTCTCGGCGAGCGGATGGAGGAGCCGCACCTCGACGTCGTCGCCGGACACCTTCGCGATCTGGAGGATCACGTTCATCTTCGACTTGTCGTCGCCCTGCGCGACCAGCTTGTCGCCGACCGTGAGCTTCGCTGCTTTCGGAAACTCCGATCGCTTCATCTTCTTGAGCGGCTGCGTGTCCGGGTTGCCGAACGCGTCCTTGGCCTTCAACACGCCGTCGCGCTTGGCGCCTTTCTCGAGCCCGTTCAACACGGCCTCGAGCGCCGGCAACAACGTGCCGGACCCTTGGATGAACTCGATGGTGCTCTTCTCCAACTGCTGCCCCCCAGCGACGGAGAGATCGACCTTGAGGGTGACGCGGCGGCCTTTCTCGATCTTCACCACCCGAGCGTAGTCGAAAAACCGCGCGACAAAACCGCCCTCCGACCGTGAACGCCGCTTGTCACCCGCGGGCAAGGCCTTTGATGTCACGCGGACTTGCGTTTTCTTGCTCGCTGGCACAGAAGCAGCACAATAGGCCGCCAGCTCGCCATGCGTTTGTTTCGCTTGTTCCATGTCGCCGTGTTCTCGGTCGCGGTTGCCACCGGCTGCCAGTCTGCGGTCGGCAACCCGCAGCTCCGCGTGCTCGGGGTCCACGACCAGATCGCCGCGCAGCAGGTGGTGTTCGTCCAGGTCACGAACCCCGCGAATCACCCGCTCAAGCTGACCAGGCTCGAGTACACGTTCGCCGCCGATGGCGCGACCGTGTCGACCGGCGAGGTCCCGCTCCAGCGCGATGTCCCGGCGGGAGCGGCGGTGGTCGTCGAAGTACCGCTGGATTCGACCAGCGATAAGCCGATGACGCTGCACGGTACGCTGACCACCGAGCTGGACCAGGTCGAGCGCACGTTCCCCGTACAGGCGCAGATCGCCCCACACTGAGCCTTGACCCGCCCGCGCGGTCGGTTCCTGCTAGGGCGATGCGCACGACCATGATCGTTGGGCTCGTCGGGCTCGTCGGGCTCGTCGGGCTGGTCTCGCCGGCGGTGTTTGCCGGCGACAGCCATCCTCACCGCGTTGGCCATCAGGTCCGGTTCGTCGGGATCCACCCGATCCCGAAGTCCGAGGGCGGTGGCATGTGCGCCATCGAGGGGCCGCACGTCCACATCTACGCGGCGAACAAGCTCGAGTATCGCACCCACGACGGCGACAACTACTTCGTCGGCGATCCGGTCGCATACAACTACGAGGGGCCGAAGTACGCGTACAAGGGCCCGCACCCGATCCACGTCGACGCGGTGGTCGGCGGCTCGCCCGATACCGAGTATTGCTACATCGAGGGCCCGCACTATCACTACTTTCGGCCCGCGGACGACCCCGACTTCAAGCTCGCCGGCGACGCGTACTTCTATGTCGGCGAGCCGCCGCACGCGTTCGTCGAAGCCCGGCCGGCCTTGATCGGCATCAACGCGACGTACCGCCCCCTCGTCTACACGCGCCCGGTCGTCGAGGTCGACGCGCCGACCGGCTGGATCGGCGCGCGCGCCGAGTTCGTCACCCCGGGCGTCGTCGTCGAATCGCCGGGCGTGGGCTGGGGCCATCACGACCACGACGGCGTGGTCGTCGGCGGTGGTGCGGTCGTCGGCGCGGGCATCGGAGTCACGATCGTCGCGCCGCCTCCGCCGTCGATCTCGATCGGCATCGGGGTCGGGGTCGGGGTCGGGGTCGGGGTCGGCGGTGGTGCGGTCGTGCACGAGCGCGGCCACGACCGCGGGCACGACAAGGGTCGGCATCGAGGCTGGCGGTGAGAGCCCCGGCCATTGCGCGCGCGGTCGTCGTCGTCGGACTGGCGGCGATCGGGGCCTGCGGCAACGGCGGTGGCAACGCCGCGCGCGAGGCGCTGATCGCGGCGTGGAAGACCGGCGGGCTCGCGCCCTCGGCGTTCGCGGCCGTCAAGGACTCGCCCGTCGGCACGGACTGCCAGGCCGGCACCGTCAACCACGTCGACGTGATGGTGTGCAGCTATCCCAGCGCCGAGGCGGCGAAGGCCGCGCAGGATCTCGGCCTCCAGTGGGTCGGTGACACCACCGGCATCGCGACGCCGAAGGGCTCGCTGTTGATCGTCGCCGCGGATCGCAAAAAGGCCGATCCGAAAGGCACCACGATCAATCAGCTCGTGAAGCTCGCGCCGTAGGCTAGACTCCGATCGATGGTGGATCCCGCACCACGGCGCGCGACGTATCAGGACGTCCTCGACGCACCTGTGGACAAGGTCGCGGAGCTGATCGATGGCGTGCTTCACGTTAGCCCGCGCCCGGCGAAACCTCACACGTTGGCCGCATCGGTGCTCGGCGGTGAGCTCGGCCAGCCCTTTCATCGCGGGCGTGGTGGTCCTGGCGGCTGGATCCTCCTCTACGAGCCCGAGCTGCACGTCGCGGCCGACGTGATCGTTCCAGATCTCGCGGGTTGGCGCCGCGAGCGCATGCCGGTACTCACGACCGACGAACCTTACTTCACCCTGGCCCCCGACTGGATCTGCGAGGTGCTATCGCCGGCCACCGCGCGGCTCGATCGGATCGACAAGCTGCCGCGCTACGCGCGCGCCGAGGTCCGCCACGCCTGGCTGATCGATCCGATCGTCCGCACGCTCGAGGTGTTTCGCCTGGAGGCCGGTCGGTGGTCGCTGATCGGCACGTTCGGTGAAGATGCACGGGTCCGTGCCGAGCCGTTCGACGCCATCGAGCTCGAGCTCGGCGTGCTCTGGGCGGACGTCCAGCGCGCACCCTAGGTCGGCCCGCGCGACCAACCACCTCACCGGTGCATCGTCTCACGCGGGCGAAAAGCTGATAGGGTGCGCCGCGATGTGGAGCACCCTCGCTGACAAGGCTCTCGCCGGCACCGCGATCTCGCGCGACGAAGCACGCGCCGTGCTGCACGCTCCGGTCGACGAGACGCTCGCGCTGCTCGATGCCGCGTTCCGCGTGCGCCGGGCCCACTGGGGGCGCCGGGTCTCGCTGCACGTGCTCGAGAACGCGAAGCTCGGCGCGTGCCCCGAGGATTGCGGGTTCTGCTCGCAATCGAGCAAGCACGCCTCGCCGAGCGGCGAGGCGCCGCTCAAGACCGTCGACGAGCTCGTCGAGGCGGCGCGGCTCGCCCACGCCGCCCGCGCGAAGCGCTACTGCATGGTGACCGCGACCCGCGGCCCGTCGCAGCGCGACCTCGATACGATCTGCACGGCCGCCGAGCGGATCAAGGCCGAGATGGACATCGAGCTGTGCGCGTCGCTCGGGATCCTGACCGAGGCCAAGGCGCAGCGGCTCGCCGCGGCGGGCATCGATCGGTTCAACCACAACCTCGAGACCAGCGAGCGTCACTACGCGAAGATCGTGTCGACCCACACCTGGCGCGATCGGGTCGCGACCGTGCGGCTCGCGAAGGCCGCCGGCATGGACACCTGCGTCGGCGGCATCGTCGGGCTCGGCGAGTCCGAGGACGACCTGCTCGACCTCGCGTTCGCGCTGCGCGATCTCGAGGTCGATTCGGTGCCGGTCAACTTCCTCGATGCTCGCCCGGGCACGCCGCTGGCCGGCTACCCGCTGGTCGAGCCCGGCTTCGCGCTCCGCGCGCTGTGCATGATGCGATTCGTCCACCCGCGCACCGACCTCCGCGTCGCCGGAGGGCGCGAGCTCACGCTGCGCTCGCTGCAGGTCCAGGCGCTGTATCCGGCGAACTCGATCTTCACGCAGGGCTACCTCACCACCGGCGGTGCGACCATCGAGTCCGATCACCAGATGATCCGCGATGCCGGGTTCGAGCTCGAGCTCGCCTCGGGCGAGGCCGTCCCGGCGGATCCGGAGGCGATGAAGGGCCTGCGCCGATCGACGCTGCCGATGGCGCGGTCGTGAGGCCCGATGAGGCCCGATGAGGCCCGATGAGGACCGATGAGGACCGATGAGGATCGATAAGGTCTACACGAAGGCTGGCGATCGCGGCGAGACCTCGCTGATCGGCGGCGAGCGGGTCTCGAAGGCGTCCGCGCGGATCGATGGCTACGGGACGATCGACGAGCTCAACGCATGTGTCGGGCTCGTCGTCGAGGCGCTCGGCGCCTCGCAGGCCGGGCCGCACCTGATCCCGATCCTGCGTCGCGTCCAGCAAGAGCTGTTCAACCTCGGCGCCGAGCTCGCGTGCGGCGACGCCGCGACGCGCGCGAAGCTGCCCCGGATCGAGCAGCGCCACGTCGACGGGCTCGAGCGCGACATCGACGCGGTCAACGGCGAGCTGCCCGCGCTCAAGACGTTCGTGCTGCCCGGCGGGGGCTGGCCCTCGGCCTATGCGCACCTCGCGCGCACCGTGTGCCGCCGCGCCGAGCGCCTCGTCGTCGCGCTCGCGGCGACCGACGAGATCGGGCCGCTCGATATCCAGTACCTCAACCGCTTGTCGGATGCGCTGTTCGTGTGGGGCCGCTGGTGCTCGCTCAAGGACGGCCAGCCCGAAGCGCTGTGGGATTCGCGCGCGACGTAGCGTAGCGATCCTGCTGGCACTGGCCGCTCGAGATCAGTGGGCGAGGAGCCGGAGCTCGTCGCGGCCGATCCAGTACGCGATCAGCACGCACGGCGTGCACAGCACGTCGGTCCAGTCCGGATAGAACGACGCGCCGTGACCGATCAGCTGGGCGACGACATCGCCGACCGGTGGGAAGAGCTTGACCGCGGCGAAGCCGAGCGCGGTCGCCGCGCAGCACAGCACGAGCCGGCGGTGCGTGAGGGCCGCGCCGTGGGGGGCGACCCGCAGGCCGAGCCTGGTGCCGAGCCACAGCATCAGCCCGATCGCGGCCGAGAGCACCACCGGTGCGAACACCAGCCCGGCGACATCGGACAGCTTGCCGGTCACGAAGCTGCCGCGGAACCGTGGCTTCAACACCCAGTCGTTGACGAGCAGGAGCACGACCGCCGCGAGGGTGACCGGGTGCATCGCTTCACCGATGGGCAAAGCCCGATGGGCTGCTCCCCGGCCGATCTCAGGCCCGCGCAGCGCTCGCCGCAATCGTCCCACTCGTATATGGTGCCCATCGTGTCGGAATCCGACAAGTCATCCGAGAAGCCACCGTCCGAAAGCGCCCAGCAGCTCGCCGCCGCGGAGGCGCAGGCCAAGGAGCGCTTCGAGAAGGCGATGACCGAGCTGCGCGAGGCCGCCTACCGGTTCAGCTCGCGCGCCCGCGGTCAGTCCGAGCTCATCATCGAGGAGCTGATCGATCCCGAGGGTGACACCGTGCCCCACCTCGCCGAGGTCGAAGGCGATGTCGGCGCGCAGTCGCTCGCGCAATCGCTCGAGCTGATCACGTTCGACACGTGGTTGTTCGGCCAGATCGGTGACAAGGACGCGCTCGATCTCAAGTCCGAGGACCACTGGGAAGTGTGGTTCACGTTCGGCGCCTGGATCGGCGAGACCATGCGGCGCCGCCACGGCGGCCACTGGCTGTTGATGGGCGACGATCCGCACACCTGGCGGATCGGATTCTCGAAGATCTTCCTCGAGATCGCGCCGTTCGTGTTCGCCGAGCTGCTGCTGCACAACGGCTCGGGGGCGACCAAGAAGATGGTCACCGAGATCGAGCGGATCCGGCAGCTCCACGTCGAGCAAGAGGACAAGGACAACGGCAAGTCGCTCGACCGCTTCCTCGCGCAGCACTACATCCGGCTCCACACCGTGCCGCTCGGCCAGTGGATGTCGATGGACTTCGCGAACCTCGCGAAGCTGTGGAACGAAGCCCCGGTCGAGAAGCTAGTCGCCGAGCTCAAGGACAAGGGGCCGCGCCTGGGCCCACAGAACGCGCAGATCGTCGACCAGGTCGTCACCGCGCTCGCGCGCGCGAAGCAAGATCAGCCGATCGCGAAGCAGACCAACGACCGCGGCCTGTTCGAGGCGATCGCGCAGATCGTCGGCCTGCGCCGCGCGACCGGGCCGGTCGCGATCGACATCCTCGAGCGCGTCGTGATGCCGGCGCTGCACGTCGGCGTGCCCGAGACGTTCCCCCCGCTCGACGACGACGACCTCTCGAACCTGCGCAAGGGCATCGAGATGTTCGCGTTCTTCGTCGAGGTCATCCCGCACAAGTTCCAGGCCGACGACGAAGGCTTCCTCGGCACGATCCCGCACGAGCAGCTCACGACCCCGTATGCCGATCGCAACGTGCTCGAGATCGGCAAGGGCGACTGGGTCGTCGTCAACCCGGTCCACTTCCTGCCGATGCTGCAGGAGTTCGATGCGGACAAGCTGCTCGACAAGTACGACGAGTTCGTGAAGTACGTCGGCTCGATTCCCGATGCGCCGCGCCGTCGCGACGACGGCCGCATGCTCGCCGAGACCGCCATTCGCGCGCTCGCCGATCTCAAGGCGACCGTCGCGGTCGCCGCGCAGAACAAGGACGCGCTGCTGTTCCGGCTGCTGCCGCCGCCCGGGTAGACCGGCGTCATCAGGTAGCACACGCCCGAGAAGCACGTCATCGCGCGCTTGCCGGCGACGAACATCACCAGCGGCGGCGTACGGTCGTTCGCGGTGCAGCTCAGCCGGTACTCCACCACCGTCGGGGTCATGCCGAAGTTCTTCGCGGTCGCGCGGCGGTCTCCGGACAGATCGACCTCGGCCGCGACGTCGTCGAACGAGCGCGTCCGCTGCTGCATGGCCGCGCCGTCGCAGCTGCCCTGAAACGGCGAGCGGTACGAGGTCGGCGTGACGTCGACCTTGCGGCCGTGCATCAGGATCGCGTCGCCTTCGGTGAGCGCCGAGCTGGTGGTGAGGATGTGATTCTCGACCAGCCACGGATGGGCGTACGCCGCCGCCGCGACATCACCGGGCGACGGCGCGGTCGCTTGCGCCGGCTTATCCGGCGGCAAGCAACCCGTGACAACAACAGTGACCGCGAGCAGGAAGCGCACGGTCACATGATAGCGCGAGCTACGGGTGCGTCAGCTTGACGGCGCTGTTCGCAGCGGCGAACCCGGCGACGCTTCCATCGCCCGTCGAGGTGCCCTGCGTGCCGCCCGTGTTCTGGACGCCGGCAGACCCCGGGTCCGCCGTACCGTTGGCTGCTTGCCCTGCGCCATAGACGAACTCGATCGAGTTGTCCGTCGGGTCGAGGATCGTCTGGAACGCGATGCCCTGGCCGGAGCTGTACTCGTCACCGGTCCACTGAATTACGAACTTCGTGCCGACCGTCTTGGTGCAGATCACCACGTTCTCGAGGTCCGACCAGAACGCCGAAATGTTTGCCTTACCGATGCCGTCGGGCATCACGTGGGCACCCGGCAGCGCAGAGGTCAGGCTCGTGTTGAACGAGATGAAACCGTTCGAGCCGAGCACGAACTGTGTCGTCGCGTTGCCGAAGAACGTGAAGCCCGCCGGCACCGCGATCGGTGCCGACAGACCTTCGTCGTCCGCCGCGTAGGACGCGGACGTGGCGGTCAGCGGGATGACCGTGCCACCCATGCACGCGTCCGCGTATGTGGTGGTCCCCGCGTGCTTCGAGTAGTAGGGCAGCTCTACGTCGACCGTCAGGTCGTAGGTCTGCGCCGCTCCGGCAGCCTCGCGGACCTGGAAGGCGGTGAAGCCGCTCGGGTCCTGGGTGAACGTGATCACCTCGTCCGCGCCGGCCGCCGCGCCGTTGCCGCCGTGCGCGACGCTCTCGTTCGGGTTGAGAGCCTCGAGGATGGGATCCTGCGCGGTCGTCGTCGGGTGGGCCGTGATCGTGACCACGTTGCCGGGCGCGGTCGTGAAGTAGTAGCGATGGGCGACGTTCGCGGCGGCGGTCTCGCCGTTGGTCGCGGTCGTGTGCGGCGCGACGATGGCGCCGAGGTCCGTGTACGTGCGCGGCTCGACATCGAGCGCGAACGCCGGGGTTCCCGTGGGATTCGCCGGCGTCACCTTGAGCAGCACGTTGGTCTGGCCGAGCACCTTCGTGATGTAGCCCTTGGTGGCGCCCGCGGCCGCGAAGTTGAGCGACAGCACCGGCGCCGTGCCGGCGCTGTTGCCTGACGACAGCACGAGGTTATCGAGGCGTCCGAACGCCGTGGTCGGATCGAACACCGTGACCCCGAGGTTGCCGGTGTTCGTGCCGCTCGCCGTGAACGAGTCCCAGATGTTGTTCGTGAGGTCGAGCGTGTACGGATTCGAGTTGAACGCGTTATTGGCCTGCGCGGTCACGGGCGTGCCGACCGCGAGGGCGCCGGGCGCGATCGTGGTCAGCGTGCTGGTCACGGCCAGCGCCGCGCCCGTATCGGCCGCGGTCGGATCGTAGACGATGAAGTAGTAGCGACCCGCTGCCGGCGCGCGCCACAGGCCCTTGTAGGCCGTGAACGTCGCGGTGCCGCCGAGCCCGCCGAACGTCCCGTAGAACGTCCCGGTGGCGTCCGCGATCACGCCGGTCATGCCCTTGGACAACGCGAGATCCATCCCGATGATCTGGTTCGCGGCCGCGGCGTCGAAGTAGAACTGGTTGACGGTCGTGAAGTCCGGATAGCCGAAGCTCGAGCCGTGGATGGTCGTGTTCAGGGTCGTGCCATCGGTCGGCAAGGCGTCCGCCGAGGAGGCTGCGCCGAATGCGAGCGCGTAGTTGACCGGCTGGAACGCGTAGTTGTAGACGAAGTCCGCGACGACGACCGTCTGATCGGTCGACTTGATCCCGCCGAACAACGCATCACCTTGAGCGTCCAGGGTCAGCAGGCTGTTCGACACGATCACGCTGAACGCCGGGGCGGCGTGAGGCGAGTCGACCGTCTCGGTGAGGTTGATGAAGCCGTTCGGCATCTGCGCCGAGTAGAACTTCACCTTGTTGTCGAACGTGCCGGTCGCGCCGCCGGGCACGGCGAGCGTGCTCGGCGTGGGGATCGCTTCCTGCTTGAGCGTGACGTAGTAGCAGGACGTGCCGTCGGGGTTGCCGGCGGGCTCGAGATAGTCGGTCGCGCCATCGACGAGCCCGAGCAACGAGCGCGTGTCGCTCATCACGAAGTCGTAGGTGCCGGCCTTCGGCAGATAGATCTCGCGATGGGACATGTCGTTCGCGAGGTTGATCCCGAAGCGCTGGTACGAACCGACCTGCGCGTCGTTCGCATTGCCCAACGTGACGAACCCGGCGGCGAGGCCCAGCACGCCATCGGCGGTGATGTCGATCAGCGTCGGCGCCGCGACCGTCAACTTGTAATCATCGAGGTCGGCGAAGTCCTGGGTCGGCTTGACGCAGCCGTGCACGACAAAGCCGTCCGCGTCGCCGATCGGCTTGAGCGCGATCGTGCCCGCGGGCGAGGAACCGGGATCGAAGCCGTTCGGCTCGGGGCCCTCCTCGAGATCGATGTGGAGGCCGGCCGTCGGATCCTGGCAGGTGCCGTTGACCAGCACGGTGCCGCCACCGCACACGCTATCCGAGGGCACGCACGAGCCGGACGAGGCATCGAGCGTGGTGCCATCACCGCAGATCGAGCCGGTGCCGTCGGGGGTGCACACGCCGTCTTTGTCGACGGTGCCGGTGCC